>JBGPIG010000157.1:0-6477 GCA_041484745.1 Nitrospirota bacterium
AACAACCTGAGTTTCGCGTTCTTAACGGCCTCAATCTCGGCAAACACAGGGTTCATCCTGGTCCCTTTTGCGTTCTTCCCGCTTCTTGCCGAGGAAACGCGAAAATGTTTCGTGCGAAAAGCGAGTCGCTGATTTCTTCAGGGTATCTGTGGTATACTAGCATGTAGAATGACAACTCGGTGGCAATGTTCATCGACACTTACTTCAAGGAGGGGCGTATGTTCGTAATCGCAGACAATCTCAGTGTGAGGAACAAGGCCTATATGGAAGCGGTAAAAAAGAAGGACACGAAGGCGATCCAGGCCATGGCAAAGGAACTCGCGTCCAAGGGCGCTGATATGGTCAATGTCCAGGTCTCGCTTGACGGCGTTGGCGACGAGGACTCGCTCGCGATGGCGGCCGAGGCCGTACAGCAGGGCTCAGGTCTGCCCCTCTGCCTTGACTCGAGGAATGTGAAGGCGCTCAGAAAAGCCGTTCCGCTCTGCTCAGAGCCGCCGATCATCAACTATCTTTCCGCGGATGAGAAGGACCCCGATGAGGTCCTCACTCTCGTCCGGGAGACTAAATCGAACCTCATCATCAGGGCGCTGAAGGGGACCGTGCCCAGCACGCTTGAAGCCAAACTCATGATCATCGAGGATTTGATTGAGAAAGCGAACGCGGCGGACATCCCGAACGAGCGGCTCTTCGCCGACCCGTCAGTGGTTCACATCAGCAAGGGCTCGGGACAGGAGCATTTGCTGAACGCCCATGAAAGCATTGTGGTGCTGAACGAGATGGTCGACCCGCCGATCAATACCGCGGTCTGGATCTCAAACGTGACGACAGGTCTGCCCAAGAAGTTGAAATCCACCGTAGCGTCGGCCTATCTCTGCTACCTTGCGGGAGCGGGTCTCAGTGCGGCGATGGTAAACATAAAGGACGCGGAAATCATGACGGCAGTGTACCTCATCAAGTCGTTCCGCGATGAGATCACCTTCGCGCCGGGGGACATCGCATAGAGCGGGAAAAAAAGGAACCGGGGAAAGGTGACCGGGGGAAGAGGCGAAAAATCGTCCTTTGTTTCGATTCACCATTTCAGCGGTCCCCTCACCGCCTCGAATATTCCTTCTGTACATCCGGAATCAGCTGCTGATAATCCTCGTACGGTATCTTCGATTGCCAGTTGTCTGTCATAACACCGATGCCGATCACCAGATAAAACAGCACGATGAGGAGCACGGGGAAGAGCCAGGGTTTTACGATGCGGCTCTTTTTGCCGGTATTGGCGGAGAGATCAAGCGCACCTTCCGCCGGACAGCGGCTCACGCAGGTCATGCATCCGAAGCATTCCTCTGACTTGATCACCGCCTTGCTCTCAACATCGATCAGCGCCGGGCAGTGCCTGGTACAGGCATGGCAATGGACGCACTTCTCTTCATTCCGCCTGACCTTGAAGGGGCTGAACCGACTGAGGAGGCCGAGCAGCGCGCCGTAGGGACAGAGATAGCGGCACCAGAAGTTTTTATACAGCAGAGAGAGCGCCGCGAGTGCGATGAGGACCCCCATCGTCAGCGATGACATCTCGGTGAAGAACTTCATCATGCGCACGTCCACAGCCTTATAATAGTCCGCGATAAAGAACAGTGCCATCATATTGGTCGGCATGGCGATGCCGATCAGAAACACGAAGAGTCCGAGAAAAATATATTTAATCGACCGGAGCGCGATATCCGTGAATTTGTTGATGCGGAAGTTTTTACCGAAGATCTTTTCCCCTGCCATCCAGGCATACTGCGACAGCGTGCCGATGGGACAGATCCAGCCGCAGAAACCCTTCTTCATGACCAGGGACACACCGAGGATCGCGATGAACATGATGAAACCGGAGGGGTGGACAGGCTCGATAATCCCGGTCAGGAGAAAGTACTTGAAGGCCATCAGCCCGCCGATGGGGAGGAACGCGTCCACGGACGAAGGTCTTTGCACAAAGGGGTGGCCGGCTATTTCAAAGTGCTGGACGAATTGATAGAAGCGGTGGCCGATGAACAGGGTAAGGAGAAAAAATACCGCCTGCACCGAATAGCGCAGGGGGCGAAGGTATGTCCTCTCAGAATGCATGGGTGATACTATACCACAATCGACCCCGATTGTATGATGTGAATCATAGCGAGATGGCTTGTCTTATGCCGGTCACGTCTTCCCTCTTGAGACGGCGGGGAGATTCTTGTGGACGCCAACCTCTTCTTGCTTTTGTTATTTTTTCCCTGCATCAGTCGCTGCATAGGCTGAGCCATACGTTTTTACCAGATAGTCCAGCAGTACCGGCAAGTTCCCTTTCGGCACTTCGGCTCCCTGGTCGATCATGCGCTCAACAACCTCTTTCCATTGCTCCCTCGATAACCGAATATTGTCTATCGGTCGTATCTTTGCTGTATGGCAAAGCGTACACGATTCCGCGAATACCTTTGCACCATCATCAGACGCAATAGCGAAACAGGGTAAGGAGCACGCGAGCAGCGCTGAGCATAGCACAAGCATATTTTGAGATTGTTTCATATAACCCTCGTTTTTTGAAGTGCCGACGCCGGGTGGAGGGAGGGGCAACTCTCCACCCGGTTTGCCGACTTTGTTACTATCTGTTTTGAGCGCTTGTATCAGAACCCGACCATAGCACGGACCGTGAACCCGTCACTCGTGATTTGCGCTGTGTTCGGCGTGGCAGCAGTATCTTTGAACACATCGTGGCGATACTCACCGATTAGCTTCACATTCTGCTGTACGAGGTACTGTAGACCGGCCACGATGTCCGTTTCTCCGGGTTTTGACTTCGTGACACCGCCAACAGTTGAATCGTCGAAGCTGTTGCCCTTGATCCAGTCATACCGGGCGTAGGTAATGGCCTTTTTCGAGATCTGCCAATTGAGCTGATCAAACCCGCCCTGCCATTTAAACTCCTTGTCATATCCGGTAGGATTGCTCTCACTGTTCATCATGTATTGGTTTTCAAGCCACACGGGAATCCCGACTGCCGCAAGGGAAATCGTTGCATCGATACCAAGCCTTGTAGCACCGTTTTTTGACTGCTGCCCCGGTTTCATGAAACCCCCGGTCCCGCTGGCCTCACTCCTGATATTATCGCCGTACTGATCAGCGCTGTTGAGCGCGAAGAAGCCGAGTGACTGTCTATACCAACGCATGACAAAGCGGCCATATATGTCCTTTGTGTTATTGTTGTCGGACTTTTCTTCGCTGCCGTTCGTGATACCCACGTGATATTCCATCCAGAACGTCTCTTTCTTCGAGACATCCGTGACCGCACCGCCGGGTACGACCATACCATTCACCTCGAATAGGACCTGCGGCTCGCTGAGTCTAAACAAACCGTTTTCATCCGAGATGAGGGTATTGACCCTGCTGCTGCCGACGAGCAGGTCCAGTGCGCGCCGCTCATAGATCGGATACTGGTTGACCGAGAGCCGCACCTTGCCGGATGCATAGCCCAGCGGAAGGTGGGTGATGCCGGCCAGCAGGTTGACGCTGTCGTTTTCACCAATGAGGTTGTTCCACCAAAACTTCGCAACCTCGAATGCGGGTTTCTCGGTCGTGAATTGTAATGTTTTGGGTGCGGCGGCATCGGCATCGGAACGGCCTACGGGCAGGAACTCCCCTTCTTTGGTTTCAAACATCGGGAACTCGATGAACGCGGACAGGTGTGGTCCGATCGGTCCGGTGAGGAAGAGGCTGGAGTCCTCGAGGCCGAGGCTGGACCCCCTCAGTGTCGTTGTACTGCCGTCAGAGGCCTGAAGTTTCTGTGAACGTGAATCGAAACCTACGCCGGAGATTATGGACAATGGAAACGTCGATGGAATGACATTTCCAGGTGAAAGTTCAACATCTTTCTCGACAGGTACGAGGTCTTTCCCATTGATTGCGCGATAACCGCTCAGCCGGAACGTGACCCCCGCGCCATTCAGTGCCCCCCACATTGTGTGACAACCCGAACACTCCATTCCGTATCTGCGCGAATAGCTCGGTACCGCCGAGGCCTCCGGTGCGAACAACAACGATGATAATGTTGCCAGAAGTGCTGCGACGACGATGATTACTGCAATTCGTTTCATTGTAACTCCTTTCCGTTTCATTTTATTTTCTCTTCACCCTGAGAAAGGGACTTGGCCGTTTCTATGGGCCCGTCCTTTTCGTTGGTTGCTTTCTTAAATGCCCTAATACTATTTTTTTTCCTCATGCGGGCCAAACGTGTACTGGTACGCCACGTAAGCCGAGAACCTATTTTCACCATGGATGTCGCGTCCACTGGAAACAAGCAGGTGGTGATCATCGGTTACATTCACAATAGCTCCCAGAGTGAATCCAGTTCGAGTTGTTCCGTCTTCCGTTGCCTTGGTTTGGCTGAATAGTTCGGCGCCGAGTATCAATATTTGGGATATCTCGCGCTGCACTTGCCAGCCGAAAAACCAATAATCTTTATTACCCTCACCGGGGTTTTTCCAGAAACCGCCGCCGCCGTAGGATTGCCACGGTCCCCAGCTCTTCTGAAGCCAGAGAGGAACGAAGAACATGGCATGTCCTGTCCCTAAAGTGGACAATTCCGCAAGGGGGAAGGTCCCCACCATGAAGTGAGCATCCTCATCGTTAAGAAAGCGATACTTGATTCCAACCTCTGTGTCCCCATACCCACGCTGCATGGGCTCTCCCTGCGGCTTGTTGTATACAAATGGTGTAATGACGTGGAGCATGACATTGGGTACGATTCCATAGTTAAGCTCAAAATGCGGGACAGTGCCGGACGTCACGTCCTTATCCTTCGCATACTGCGTGGCGATGTAAAATTCTCCGTGTTTATAATCGACAGGCTCCGGGTCGTCCGTGCGGAACGGGGGGCCGGCCCAAGACGTACTAAAGCAAATAACGAGGATAAAGAAACTTACTGCTATAGTCCCTACCATACGAGACACACTCATGGGAAACCGACTCAATTCCTGTTTACAGAATAACTCGACTATTTCCTTACTAACAATATCCCTTTTCATGATTCTCCTTCTCATTGTTGAAGTAATGTCGCAGTAAATTATTGCAAAAAATAATAATTGTTACACTCCTACGGAAGCCCCCTCTCCCCGCTGGGGTGAGGACACAGGTGAGGGCAAAGCTGCATCAACGTTAAATGCGTTTGTATCAGTCTGCCAATTGTCCTTTTTTATGCCGGTCAAGAGGGTTGACCATGATCAGCTCGACCTCGAAAATCAGGGCGGCATTCGGGCCGATGAGGCCGCCCGGAGCGCCACGATCTCCATAGGCGAGGTCCGAGGGAATAAAGAGCTGCCACGTGGCGCCTGGTTTCATGAGCTGCAGCGCTTCCGTCCATCCCTTGATCACGCCGTTCACCGGGAAGGTCGCCGGCTGACCGCGTTTATACGAACTATCGAACTCAGTCCCGTCAATCAGCGTGCCTCGATAATTTACCTTCACGGTATCGGTTGCCTTGGGGATTTCGCCTTTCCCTTCCGAGAGCACTTTATACAGCAGGCCGCTCGGTAGGGCCTTGACACCCTCCTTCTTCCTGTTCTCTGCGAGGAATGCTTCACCCTCTTTTTTGTTCTTTTCTCCAAGCGCCTTCCTCTGCTCCAACTGCTTGGCCTGAAGGTCCTTCTGTATGTCCATCAGGACTGTTTTAACTTCCTCATCGGTCATCAGGGACTTGTTCGCGGAAAAACCGTCCTTCAGGCCCCTCATGACGAGGTCCAGGTCGATATCAATTGCATTTTTCTTCATCCTACTGCCCATATCCATTCCGATCGCATAGCTGAGTTTGTCCTTCTGCGTATTCAGTTCCATCTTTTCCCCGGCAAGCACATGATTCGACGCAAGGACCATACATACAAGTAATACCGGTATTAACTTCATGCCCCCTCCTTAGCGCTCTTGGCGCTGCGCTTCTATTTATTGTTATTTTGTGCGGTTTGTCCTGGATTCGTCTCTTGCTCAATAATCAGTATAGCAGCCCTCAGGCATGGAGACTGAATAAAGAACAGGCAGGCGGGTATACCCGCCTGCCTGCTTGATACATTGGGATAATGAAACCCCCTGCTATTTTGCTACTAAGGTGACGTTTTGTGAAGTTGCTCCTGCAACAGCAAACGTGGATCCATTCGTAACATTATATCCGTTCGCCCATGCGCTTACTGAATAGGTGCCCGCGGGTACGTTGAAGACCGCGGAGCCGGTAATGCCCGTCTGGACTGCCTTGGTGTGCTTCCCGTTCACCTTTAAGGTGACTGTTGCATTGGTTGCACCGCCAAGAACGTTGACCGTTACAGCGAACTTCTGTAGCGTAATCGCCTGCTTGAACACCTCGGCAGATGCTAAGGCACCCACCGTTGTCCCAACCTTACAAACACTCGCAACGCCCGCATCCGTTACGGAATGCTTGATCGTGTAGGTCTTCGTCATCGAAGCGTAGGTATGCGCGAACGT
>JBGPIG010000158.1:0-6472 GCA_041484745.1 Nitrospirota bacterium
ATTGAGAAACACGCCCTTGAGCGGTATCTCGACGTGGCGCGCTACCTCGGCGCGAAGGACCCGTCTCCCGCCTGTACGCTCCCGATCGCGCGCGAGCTTGCAGCGGTCGAAAAAAAAATAAAAGCCGTGAATCCCCAGGGGCGGCCGCTCGTGATCATGAACCCGGTGGCGCGGTGGAAGACCAAGCTTTGGCCTGAACGGAGCTTCGCTGAACTGGCGGACCGGCTGGTGAAGGAAAAAAACGCCGTGATTATCTTTACGGGAAATCCCGATGACCGTTCCCTCAACGATCGGATTCTTGCGATGATTAGCGAAACAGCGGTCAACTGGGCAGGGGAGACCACGCTCAAAGAACTGGCTGCCCTTGCATCGCTTGCGGACCACTTCATCACCACGGACACCGGTCCCATGCATGTGGCGGCGGCGGCCGGGGCAAAGGTCCTCGCTCTCTTCGGACCTACCGCACCCTGGCGGACCGGCCCCTACGGTCGATCGCATTCGGTGATCCGCACAGGGACCGGGTGTTCGCCGTGCTTCAAGAGGAACTGTAATGATGTCCGGTGCATGGAGGGGATTACGGTTGAAGAAGTGATAAGGCAAATCTTAAATTTCAAATAACAAATCCCAGATAATATCCAAGCACCAATATTACAATATCCAAACGTTTGGATATCGGTGGGTGGCTATTATTTGGGATTTGATGCGGGGAACGGGCGTTTACTTCCCGTGCATCTCCGCGGTCTTCTCGATATACTTGACGATCTGGTCCAAGGTCAGCCGGCGATCGTCGAGCGCCCAGAAGAAAAAGTCGTCCACGGACTTGAAGGCCCCGAACCCATCATGGTGCGATGCAATGACATCCGCGGAAGCCTTATCCGTAACAACCTGTTTTGACGTCGCCAACTCTTCCATGAGCTTCGGGAAGCCCGCATACCATGCCCCGTAGCTTTTGCCCTTGCTTCCGCTGAGCCGTTCTTTTATCCTGTTGAGGACGAGGCGGTAAAGGCCGGCCTGGTCGCTCATCGTATGCTGTGGATCTACGAAAAGAGAGTGCAGTCCGATAGATTGGGTGATCTCTGCATATTGATTGTTCTTAACAAGACCTTCAATAGTCGTTTTGAGCTTGTCCATCTTCTCCACGCTTGAGACCATCACGACTTCCGGCATAGGTGTACCTCCCTCAAGGACCAGCAGTTTATTAACCAACCGGTCAAATTTTATAATAACCAGGGAAAGTAAGCAAGAGAATTATATTGATTGACCGCACTCTATTTTATGAACAGTGCAGCGCCCGCACGGATACGGAGAATATGTCTGTTGAAAAAACATCTCGGATCGGGTAAAGTCAGTACTGAATAGTATGCCTGACATAGCCACAACGACATCTACTGCCTCCGGCTGGCGCAAAGGTCTCACGAGAAACGTCGTGATACTCGGATTTGTGAGCCTCTTGAACGATGGCGCGTCTGAGATGATCTATCCGCTGTTGCCGGTCTTCCTCACCGCCGTGCTCGGCGCGGGGCCTGCGGCCATCGGGATCATCGAGGGCATTGCCGAGTCCACCGCATCGCTCCTGAAACTCTACTCGGGATATCTCTCGGACCGCGTGAAACGGCGCAAGGGCTGGATCGTTGCCGGATATTCGATCTCGAATGTCATCCGTCCGCTTATTGCGTTCGCAACATCATGGTTCCACGTTCTCCTGCTCCGGTTCTCGGACCGGGTAGGCAAGGGACTGCGCACGTCGCCGCGCGACGCCATTATCGCCGACTCAACACCGGTGGAGTTCCGGGGTATGGCCTACGGGTTTCACCGGGCCATGGACCACGGAGGCGCAATTCTCGGCCCGCTCCTCGCCACCGCGCTGCTCCTGGTGTTCCATGATGACATGAAAACGATATTTCTGCTCTCGTTCATCCCTGGATCGCTCGCGGTGCTGATGCTGCTCCTCGGACTTCGGGAAAAGCAGGCCGCGGGCCCGCGCCAGGTCCCGTCGAGCGGATTCGACTTCCGGACCGCATGGGCGGGGATGTCCCTTGGTTTCCGCAAGTATCTTGTGATCATCCTGGTCTTCGCCCTCGGAAACTCAACAGATGCGTTCCTCCTCCTGCGTGCCCAGCAACTCGGTGTGCCGATCGCACTCCTGCCCACGATCTGGGTGGCGCTCCATGTGGTCAAAATGGGCTTCTCGGTGCCGGGCGGCATCCTGTCCGACCGCCTCGGCAGGAAAAAGGTGATCGTTACGGGCTGGATCGTGTACGCGCTGGTGTATGCCGGCTTCGCTTTCGCGGACAGTCATTGGCATGCCTGGGCTTTGTTTGCGGTTTATGGGATTTATTTTGGCCTGACGGAAGGGGTTGAAAAGGCGCTGGTTGCGGACTTTGCGCCGATGCACCTCCGCGGCTCGGCATTCGGACTGTATCATTTGATCGTGGGTGTCAGCGCACTTCCGGCGTCGCTGCTCTTCGGACTGGTCTGGCAGAAGTACAGCCCTGGAGCGGCCTTCGCCATGGGCGCCGGGCTTGCCATGCTGGCGAGCGTGATGCTGACGACGCTTGCGGTCAAAAAACCGGTGGAATAGATAAACAAGCATCCAGGCACCACATCACCAATAACCAAGCGACAAGGTCCAAACGTTCGGTTTTGTAAGTTGATGGTCGGATATTATTTGTAATGTGGGATCGGTAATACATAAATCGGCATTTTGAAAGGGGTTATCATGTCAACCTATACGATCGCGATCAGCGGCGCCTCCGGCGCTCCCTATGCCCACCGGGTACTTCAGATGCTCATCAAAGGCGGCCATAACGTCTACCTTTGCATTTCCGGTGACGGGCTCTCGATCCTGAACGATGAGACCGGCCTTATGCTCAAAGGTTCGGAGACCGATATCCAGTTTGCGCTCGAGAAGCACTTCGCATCCAGGGAAGGGCAGATAACGTATTTTGATGAGGAGTACATGTATGCGCCGATCGCAAGCGGGTCGGTCAAGGTGGACGCCATGGTCGTGATCCCCTGCTCGATGAAGACCCTGGCCTCTATAGCGAACGGTTTTTCTTCGAACCTTATTGAGCGCGCGGCGGATGTGATGATAAAGGAGAAGCGGAGGCTTATCCTCGTCCCGCGCGAGACGCCGCTCTCGGTTGTTCATCTGAAAAACATGCTGACCTTGGCGGAGCTCGGGTGCCACGTCATCCCGGCCATGCCCGCATTCTATCATCATCCCAAGCATGTGTCGGACATGGTGGATTTCATCGCGGGAAGGGTGCTGGACAGCATGGGGGTTGAGAACGATCTATCGCCGAGGTGGGGGATTTAAACACAAATTCCAAATTGCAAGCACCAAATCACACATAAGCATCAATAACCAAGCACCAAGTTCCAAACGCTTGGATATTATAATTTTGGTGATTGGATATTATTTGGGATTTGTTATTTGGAACTTAGAATTTGACCGTTTACGCGTTATATTCCGTTCCGCCGCTTTCCCCGAGGTTCTTCATCCACGTATCGATCGTAGACTGGTCCTGCTTGGCGATAACTTCCTCTTCCACAAACACGGGTGCTCCGCTGCGGATGGCGATCGCGATGGCGTCGCTCGGCCGGGAGTCGATATGAAACTCCTTGTTGTTGTGCAGGAGATAGAGTGAAGCGTAGAAGGTGTTCTCGATGAGATCGCTGATGACCACCCGGGCGATCTCGACCTCTAATCGGTCGAAGATGTTGATGATCAGGTCGTGGGTGAGGGGGCGGGCCGCTTTGACATTGCTCATGACCAGGGCGATGGAATTTCCTTCTGAGGCCCCGATCCAGATGGGGAGGACTTTCCCCCCGGTTTCATCCTTGAGCACGACGATGTAACTGCTGTTCCTGCTGTCGAAGAGGATCGTATTTACAGTCATCTGTACCCACATACCGGCTCCATCACTGTATATAAACATACCATAGCGGATTAGGCAAGTAAAGGGATTATTATATTGACTTTTTTCAAAGATACGATATACTTTCTTGCCTGTAAACCGCGAGGGAAACGCTGATTATCGATGAAGCAAACCGTTACTGAAATTCTGCTCCAGGCCCTCACCCGGGCCCGACAAAAGGGCGAACTGAAACTCGACACTCAGCCGGCAATCTCGCTCGACACACCCAGGGAAAAGAGCCATGGTGACCTCGCGACGACGCTTGCTCTGACCCTGGCAAAGCCCGAGGCCAAGTCCCCGCGCTCGATCGCCGAGATCATCATTGCCAATATCCAGGACGAAGATGGGGTCATCGAGAAGACCGAGATAGCCGGGCCGGGGTTCATTAATTTCTTTTTGAAGCAGGACCGCTGGAAACAGACGCTCTTTGAAATAGATTCCGAAGGCCCCGGTTACGGCCTGCTGAATATCGGAAAAGGTGAGCGGGTGCTCGTTGAGTTCGTGAGCGCCAACCCCACCGGGCCGCTCCACGTGGGCCACGGGAGGGGCGCGGCAATCGGCGACGCGCTTGCGAACCTGTTGGCCGCGGTGGGATATGACGTCAGCCGCGAGTTCTACATAAACGACGCGGGCAGGCAGATACGGCTTCTCGCGCAGTCGGTGTATTGCCGGTATCAGCAGACGCTGGGTCATGATGTGCCGTTCCCTGAGAACGGGTACCACGGCAGCTATATCGACGAGATCGCGCAAGGATTCATCAAGCTTTACGGGACCGCCTATGCGAAGATACCCTTTGAGGAATGTGTTGACCGGTTCGGCGACTACGGCAAGGAGACCATGCTTGCAGATATCCGGACCGACCTCGAAGCGTTCGGTGTGCGGTTCGATACGTGGTTCAGCGAGGCGGGGCTGCTTAAGGACGGTTCGGTGCAGCGGTCCATCGACGAGCTGACTGAAAACAAGAACCTGTATGAACAGGACGGGGCACGGTGGCTGCGTTCCACGACATTTGGTGACGACAAGGACCGGGTGGTGGTGAAGCAGGACAAGAGCTATACCTACCTGGCCACGGACATCGCCTATCACCGGAACAAGCTCGCTCGCGGGTTTACAACGCTTGTGAACATCTGGGGCGCCGACCACCATGGCTACATTCCGCGCGTCCAGGCAGTGATCCAGGCCTTCGGCCATCCCAGAGATTCGCTCCATGTGCTTCTGGTGCAGCTCGTGACGATCCTCCGGCACGGCCAGCCGGCGCCGATGTCCAAGAGGGCGGGGACCTTCGTCACGCTTCGTGATGTTGTCCAGGAAGTGGGAGCGGATGCCGCGCGCTTTATATTTTTAACGCGTCGTTCCGACAGCCATTTGGATTTCGACCTCGATGTCGCCAAGGAACAGTCCCGGGAAAATCCGGTCTATTATGTGCAGTACGCGCATGCGCGGCTCGCAAGCCTGTTCCGCGAGGCGGAGAGCAGGAGCATCGGTATTCCGAAGAGCGATGTCGTTGACCTTGCGCTCCTCGATCTCGATGAAGAGCAGAACATCATCAAGGCCCTTGCAAAATATCCCGAGGTCGTCGAAGAGGCCGCGCTGGCCTATGAGCCACACCGGTTTACGTTCTATCTTCAGGACCTTGCCGGCCTGCTCCATAACTATTATTTCAAACACCGGGTGATCACGGAGGACGCCAAACGAACAGCCGCCAAGCTGTTCCTCCTGAAGCAGGTGAAGACGGTGATCCAGAGCGCACTCAAGATTCTGGGCGTCAATGCGCCGGAAAGAATGTGACGATCAGATGACAGAGGACAGACGTTCAGAAGGCAGACTAAAGAAAAGCCCTATGGTTCCGTCTGTCATCTGTTCTTTGACTTCTGACATCTGAGATAGCTGTGTTCAATTTTTCTTTGATTAAAAAGGACTCCGCTTCGTCCGTCCGGCGGGGAGAATTCACGACATCGCACGGTAAGGTCCAGACGCCCGTTTTCATGCCCGTGGGAACGCAGGCCACGGTCAAGACGCTGTCTCCGGCGGACCTTATGGACCTCGGCGCGGAGATCATTCTCTCGAATACCTATCACCTCTTCCTGAGACCGGGGCATGAGTTGATCAGGGAATTCGGCGGGGTCCAGAAATTCATGGGCTGGAACAGGTCTGTGTTGACCGACAGCGGCGGGTTCCAGGTCTTCAGCCTGGCAGAGCTCAGGAAGATCACGGAAGAGGGCGTGACGTTTCAGTCTCCCCTTGACGGCGGCGCCAAGCACCTGATAACGCCTGAGTACGCCATGGAGATCCAGGAGGCGCTCGGTGCGGATATCATCATGGCTTTCGATGAGTGCACGCCGTACCCCGCGACCCGTGATTATGCACAGGAGTCGCTTGAGCGTACGCTCCGCTGGGCAAAGCGCTGCCACGAGGCCAAAAAAGAAACGGGACAAGCGCTCTTCGGCATCGTGCAGGGAGGGGTTTATCCCGATCTGAGGCGGCACTCCGCGGAGGCGCTTGTTGATATCGGATTCGACGGATACGCGATCGGTGGTTTGTCCGTGGGCGAG
>JBGPIG010000159.1:0-6435 GCA_041484745.1 Nitrospirota bacterium
AGAGAAAACGACTTGAATCTTGAATTCCGGCTCGAATGATTTCCTCTATAAGTATTTAATTCTCTGCGTCCTCTGTGGTGAAATCTTTAAAGTTTCGCTCTTCTCGTATGCCACTCCGTAGCCTGCTCGTAGGCAAAAGCAGCATGGAGGATCGATTCTTCATCAAAATGCTTCCCGAGGAGTTGGAGCCCAATGGGCAAATTCCCCGAAGTGAACCCGCAGGGGACCGATATGCCCGGGATGCCCGCCAGGTTCACGCTGATCGTGAATATGTCCGACAGGTACATCTGGAGGGGGTCAGCCGACTTCTCTCCGATTTTGAAAGCCGCAGTCGGCGCAGTGGGTGTGGCGATGACATCCACGGATTTGAACGCCTGATCAAAATCGCGTTTGATCAGAGTACGGGCCTGCTGGCCTTTCTTATAGTAGGCATCATAATATCCAGCCGACAGCGCGTACGTGCCGAGCATGATCCTGCGCTTGACCTCCGGTCCGAACCCCTGGCTGCGCGACTTCATGTACATGTCAAGGAGGTCCTTCGCTCCCTGGGCGCGAAAACCATACTTCACGCCGTCGTACCGGGCCAGATTGGAACTCGCCTCGGACGTCGCAAGGATGTAGTAGGTCGCCACCGCATACTGGGTGTGCGGCAGAGATACATCCACGACCTTCGCGCCCAGTCCTTCCAGCGTCTTGACTGCCTCACGCACCGCCCTGTCCACATCGGGGTCCATGCCCTCGATGAAATATTCCTTCGGAATGCCGATCTTCAGGCCCTTGACGTCCTTCCCGAGCGATCGGGTGAAATCCGGGACCGCAAGATTTGCCGATGTCGAGTCCCGGGGATCATGGCCCGCGATGACGTTCATCAGGATCGCCGCATCCGTGACGTCCTTGGTGATCGGCCCGATCTGGTCTAGCGAGGAGGCGAACGCGACGAGGCCGTATCGGGAGACCCTGCCGTAGGTCGGCTTGAGGCCCACCACGCCGCAGCACGCCGCCGGCTGGCGGATTGAGCCGCCGGTGTCTGAGCCGAGCGCAGCAATGCATTCCCCTGCCGCCACCGCTGCCGCTGACCCGCCGCTCGATCCGCCGGGGATGCGTTCGAGGTCCCAGGGATTCTTTGTCACAAAGAATCCGGAGTTTTCCGTCGATGATCCCATAGCGAACTCATCCATGTTGGGCTTACCGCAGATCACGGAGCCTGACTGTTTCAGCTTCCGCACCACGGTCGCGTCATAGGGCGGGATAAAGTTTCCGAGGATCTTCGAGGCACAGGTGGTTTTGATGCCTTCGGTGCACATGTTGTCTTTGACGGCAATGGGGATGCCGAGAAGCGGCGCGTCTCCGTCTTTCGCCATAATGCGCTTGTCCGCTTCCGCAGCCTGCGCGCGCGCGCCGTCTTCGGTGACCGTAATGTACGCCCTCACGTTGCCGTCAACAGCGTTGATCCTTCGGAAAACAGACTCAGTCACTTCCCGGGCCGTGGTCTCGCCCTTCTTCAGCATGTCCCGCAATTCGTGGATCGTCAGATTATATAACTCCATGCCTACTCCTTATCCTTGATGGCGTGGCCCACGGACAGAATGGTGTTCCGTTCATTCACCAGAACAATATTGGGTTTGAACGTCTTGAGCTCCTGCTCATTATAATACTCGTAGCAGAAGACAATGATCTTGTCTCCCTTTGTTCCCTTTCGCGCCGTCGGCCCGTTCAGACACATGTCTCCTGATCCGCGCTTGCCCGGGATAAGATACGTCTCGAACCGTTCACCGTTGTTGAGATTCGAGACCCGCACCTGCTCGTAGGGAAGCATATCGGCAGCCTCCAGGAGGACGGGGTCGATTGTCAGGCTTCCCTCGTATTCGAGGTTCGCGTCCGTCACGGTGGCGCGGTGTATCTTGGAACGAAGCATCAATCTAAACATGATTCTCCTTCAAACTTCTTACTTTTTACTTCTTACCGTTCACGCTACTCAATGATCTTCGGCACCTTATAGTGCCCCGCGGCCTTTTCCGGGGCATTGGCCAATGCCCGCTCCTGGGTCAGGCTCTCGACCACCACATCATCACGCATGACATTGTTGATATCCAGCACATGGGACGTGGGTTCAACTCCCGTGGTATCAAGCTCGTTCAGCTTCTCGACATAGGTGAGAATGTTCGAAAGCTGGTCCGTGAGCTTTTCTTTCTCCTGCTCCGACAACTCGAGCCGGGCCAGCTTTGCCACGTGTTCGACTTCCTGTTTTGTAATTTTCACACTAACTCCCTTTTACCACAGTGATCACAGAGTTGAATCTTAAATCTTGAATTCGCTTTTCTCGCTGTCCTCTGTGCGCTCTGTGGTTAAGCATTAAATCACTTCCAGATTCGCGTACTTCACGGCGAGGGACTTCACGCCGTGTCCGGGGAAGCTCACACTGATCTTCAGGTCCTCACCGGCCCCTTCCGAGCGCTGAACCGTGCCGAGGCCGAACTTAGAATGCTTCACAACCGCGCCTTTATAGAACCGGTCAGAACCCGATGCGGACCTTGAAGACGGTATCGGTGCAGAGGCAAATTCCTTAGCAGCCTCCCGTTTTCGAAAGGAGGGTGCTTGCGAGGCCGTCTCGCCTGTGAAGGAAGGGGCCGCTGTCCATCCCCCGGCCTGTTCAACAAAATCAATGGCCCCTTCGGGGATATCCTGCACAAAACGCGATATGAGGTTTGCCTGCGAATACCCGTAGAGCCTGCGCTCCGCTGCATGGGTAAGGATAAGCCGCTCCTTTGCCCGTGTTATCCCCACATAGCACAGACGTCTCTCCTCTTCAAGCTCTTCTTCGCTCTCAGCGGACCGTGAATGAGGGAACAACCCCTCTTCCATCCCGGCGAGGAAAACAACAGAGAACTCAAGTCCTTTGGCAGAATGCAGCGTCATGAGCGTGACCCAATCTGTGTTCCCACGCCCGCTGTCAGCATTAGTCTGCTGTTCGAGATCGGTTATGAGCGCAACCTGGTCCAAAAAAATGGGAAGCGTCGAATCTTTGTTCTGTTCCTGAAAATCCTCCGTCGCCGTCAGAAGTTCATTCAGATTCTCCAGCCTGATCTTCGATTCCACGCTTTTTTCTTGTTCGAGTGCGGTTCCATAGCCGCTCTCGAAAATCACCTTGCGCACCAGGTCAGTGATAGTCAGGATCCCCACATCAACACGCATGCGCTCCATCATGGCGGTGAACGTCCGGAGCTTCTTCTTTGCCGCCGGCAAAAGATCGATTTTATCCGCATCCACTGCCATCTGGTACAGGCTCACCCCGGAATGCGTTGCGGCGGTTTCCAGCTTCTCAACCGTGGTATCGCCGATCCCTCGCGCCGGCACGTTAATGATCCTGCGTAAGCTTACGACATCCGCGGGATTGTGCAGCACCCGCAAATAGGCGATGATGTCCTTGATCTCCTTGCGGTCATAGAACCGAAGGCCGCCGAAGATGCGATACGGGATGCCCCGGTTCCGGAGTGCGTCTTCGAGCGCGCGCGACTGGGCGTTTGTGCGGTAGAGCACCGCGATCTGGCGCAGGCTCCGGCCATCATCAACCTCCTGCTGGATGGTCCGGCAAATATAACGTCCTTCGTCCTTCTCGTCAATGGCCTTGTAGCAGAGGACGTTGTCGCCACCGCTTTTTTTTGTCCAGAGCTCCTTGGACTTTCTTCCGACGTTGTTCGAAACCACCGCGTGTGCCGCACCGAGAATATTCTGGGTCGAGCGGTAGTTCTGCTCGAGTTTAATCACTTTTACGCGTTGATAATCTTTCTCGAAGTTCAGGATGTTCGAGATGTCGGCGCCGCGGAACTTGTAAATGCTCTGGTCGTCATCCCCGACGACACAGAGATTCTGACGCTTCGCAGTAAGCAGCCGAACCAGCCTGTACTGGGCCCGATTCGTGTCCTGATACTCATCAATCAGGACATGATGAAACTGGCCTTGGTAATAACCGAGGACATCCTGGTGTTGCTCAAAGAGCTTCACAGTCAGCATCAGCAGATCGTCGAAATCGAGCCCATCCGATGCCACGAGCTGCTCCTGATACAGGGTATAGACCCGTGCGACGGCTTCATCAAACCCGAAGCCGGAGCCCGTTTTCACGAACTGATCCGCATCAGTCAGATTGTTCTTGAGGGCGCTGATACGCGCCGCGACCGCCCTGGGTTGGTACCGTTCGCTGTCGATCCCAAGGTCCTTCATGCAGGCCTTGATGAGCGAAGACCGGTCCGTTTCATCATAGATCACGAAGGTCCGCTTGTTGTAACCGAGACGGTCGATATGCTGCCTCAGGATCCGAACGCAGGCGGAGTGGAAAGTGCTTATCCAGAGCCGGCTGAGCGGAACATCGATCATCCGCTCGACCCGCTCCCTCATCTCGTTCGCGGCCTTGTTCGTGAAGGTCACCGCAAGGATATTGCCGGGGTCAACTCCCCGCTCCCGGATCAGGTGCGCGATCCTGCAGGTGATCACACGTGTCTTGCCGCTCCCCGCGCCGGCGAGAATCAATAATGGCCCGTCTCCGTGCAGCACCGCTTCGCGCTGGGGAGGATTCAGATTTTCAAGATGATCCATATAATAAATCAGGCTACCGAGGACAGGCGATGGACTTTTGTTGCCATTTCTTATTATCGTTAGTCCACCGTTAGCCTGATACCTGTCCTCTTATCTGAAACAATCAACTTTTTGCCCATGAGCATGATGGATTATCTTATTTTCTCATCTGCTCAAGGTTATCATTATAATGGAATAGTATAGACAAATCAATAGGAAACAACGCAAGAAGTACGGAGAAAGGTTCATTCTTTACTGTGAAGAATAGTGGGGCCTGATTTTTCCTGCCTGGGACAAGGGCCTTCAGATGCTCCCCCCAGGGTCTGGGTTTTGTAGTCTCGCAGGCTGTCAAAAAGGTTTTTTACCCTTTGGGTGAGCGCAGGGAGGCGATCTCGCCAATACCACGCCGACAGGTTACTCCACTTTCACGCCCACCGCCATCTCCTGCTGCCTCAGCGACTTGATCTTATCTCGAAGCTCAGCCGCTGTTTCAAAGTCCAGCGCCTTTGCCGCGGCCCGCATCTTTTTTTCAAGCGAAGCGACAAGCGCGGGGATATTCACCGTCGGCACGTATTCACCGGCTTCTTCAGCCGCGATCGGCACGGTAAAGTAATCTTGCTCGTACACAGTGCGGAGCGCGGCCTGGATGTTCTTTTTGATGGACAGCGGAGTAATGTCGTGTTTCTTGTTATAAGCTTCCTGTACCGTGCGACGGCGGTTGGTCTCGGCAATCGCCCTTCGCATGGAATCGGTTATGTTCTCCGCATACAAGATAACTTCACCGTTGACATTCCGCGCTGCGCGTCCCATGGTCTGGATGAGCGAACGTGCGGACCGCAGAAACCCTTCCTTGTCCGCATCGAGGATAGCGACCAGAGAGACCTCGGGGATATCAAGACCTTCACGCAGGAGATTGATTCCGATGAGCACATCGTACTTTCCCATACGCAAGTCACGGATGATGTCCACCCGCTCAAGAGTATCGATATCCGAATGAAGATACGCGACTTTCACGTATAATTCCTTGTAATGTTCTGTCAGGTCCTCCGCCATGCGCTTGGTGAGTGTAGTCACGAGTACGCGCTCTTTCGATTCCGCGCGTTTTCTGATCTCGTTCAGAAGATCATCCACCTGTCCCTTGACCGGCCGGATGCTGATCGGCGGGTCCGTGAGACCCGTCGGCCGGATCACCTGCTCGATGATCCTGCTGCCGGATTTCTCGACCTCGAAGTCCGCCGGAGTAGCTGACACATACACGGTCTGGTTCACACGGGCTTCGAACTCCTGAAACGTAAGGGGGCGGTTGTCAAGGGCCGAAGGCAAGCGAAAACCGTATTCAACGAGGTTCATCTTCCTCGCCCGATCGCCGTTGTACATACCGCCGATCTGCGGAATGGTGGCGTGAGATTCGTCCACGATAAGAAGAAAATCCTTCGGGAAGTAGTCAAGCAGCGTCGGCGGCGGATCGCCGGGCGCCCGTCCCGAGAGGTGGCGCGAGTAGTTCTCGATGCCGTGGCAGTAGCCCATCTCCTGGATCATCTCGAGATCGAACATGGTGCGTTGCTCGATGCGCTGCGCCTCGATGAGCTTATTCGTGGTCCGGAAGTAATGGATGCGCTCCCTGAGCTCCTCGTGAATGCCGTCGATGGCCGCTTTCATACGGGATTCCGGGATGACATAATGGCTGCCGGGGTAGATGGCGATCTTTTCGAGCTTCTGGAGCGGCGTACCGAGAAGCGGGTCGAACTCGGAGATCGTGTCGATCTCGTCTCCGAACAACTCCAGCCGGATTGCCGTACTTTCATGCGACGCAGGAAATATCTCGACCACATCGCCGCGCACGCGGAAGGTCCCGCGCTGGAAATC
>JBGPIG010000160.1:0-6428 GCA_041484745.1 Nitrospirota bacterium
AGCTCGCCCTGGAGCGCCCGGCGATAATTCAGCTTCTGCACAAAATCCGTCATGGTGAAGCTCGTCTTGTCGAAGAGTTCGAACCCCACCCCGCCTCCCTGCGGCAACCCCTGGCTCGCGAGCTGGAGCCGGACCTCGTACACCTTGTCTGCCGGCACCATGACGCCGCCCCCGGTAGTCTGGTACGGGATCTTCAGTTCGTTCAGTTTCTGGACGATAGCGCCCGCATCTTCCTCGCTCAGGTTTGAGAAGAGAAGCTGATAATCCGCCTTCTGCATCCAGGTAAAGAGCAGTATCCCGGCGGTGATCACGAGGGCGATCACGACGAGGAACGCGACCATCTTCTTCATCGGCAAGGTACGTATCTGTTCAGCTAAGTCTGGCATAGGTTGTCCTTATCACGAAATTTCAAATCCTCGGCGCCACACCCCGATAATCCGCGCTGCTCAAACTCCAACCGTGCACTGCCTTTGGACAATGAACCGTGTCTGTTTAAGGGACCGTGGCGCCCGGCGATTTGGTCGTTTTTTACACCTGCATGGTCATGACCTGTTGATAGGCAGCAATCAGCTTGTTCCGCACTTCGACCATGACCTGGAAATTCATGTCCGCTTTCTCCATGGCGATGATCGCCTCGGTCGGGTCTCCTCCCGCGACGAGTTCCTTCACCGCCTTTTCGGAGTCGCTCTGCACTTGCGAAAGCTTTCCGAGCGCCTCCTGCATCAGCGCTTCAAATCCATTTGCCGCCTCGCTGCCCGCGGGCTTGATCTGCGGAAGCCCCTGGGCCGGCCCCACTCCGGCAATCTTCATATCAGACATACATCCTCCTTGAATACGGTAATCACGTTCGACGTGACCCTTTCAAAATCCATCATTGGTTCCCTGGCGCTTGTTCTTTCCTGTGTATCAGTTACACTCTCCCGAGTTCGAGTGCTTTCGAGAACATGGTTTTCGATATATTGAAGGCCGACACGGAAGCCTCATAGGCCCGCGACGCCATCATCATGTTCACCATCTCTTCGATGACATTCACATTCGGCATGGCCACGATGCCATCCTGGTCCGCATCGGGATGCCCCGGGTCGTAGACCATCGTAAAGGGGGAGTTGTCCCGCACAATGCCGCTCACCTTCACACCTTGGAGGCCGGTCTGACCTTCGCCCTGAGCATCGGTGGTAAACACCACGTCCTGCCTCCGATACGGCCCGCCTTCCGCGGTCCTTGTGGACTGGGCGTTCGCCAGGTTCGAGGCGATGGTGTTCATCCGCTGCCGCTGCGCCGCAAGCGCCGACGCGCTCACCTGAAATACATCGAAAGATTCCATAGAGTAACCCCTTCACCCTTTCTCAACAAAAGCCGGATCTGCATGATGAACAAGAGAGCAGTCCTCGCTTGCCTCGCTCATCCGGTCGTCCGCAACGCGCTCTTGAACATCGTTATCTTCTTCTCAAGCAAGGTGACCCCCGCCTGATAGCGCATGGCGTTCTCCGTCATCTTCGCGACCTCGACATCCATTTCCACGTTGTTCTTGTCCGCCCACGGATTTGCCGAGTCAACGGTTATCACTCCCGCGGCGCTCCCCTCGGCAGAAGGCAGGTGTTTCGGGTCCGTGGTCGCAAGACGCATCTCATTGTCAAGGATCGGTGCAAAGCTCACATCCCTGACCTTGTAGTTCGGCGTGTCAACGTTCGCGATGTTCGACGTGATCACTCCGTGCCGTACGTTGGCTTGCCGGATGACCTGCTCAATCGCTTTCATTTGATCAGACATATGGTCCTCCATCCCTCTTACTATCAATTGCCGTGCCGGGATTTTTCTCAATACCGCTTCGGATTTCCCGGTCAGACCGGCGGATACCTGTTTCCCTGTCGGTTATTTGACTCCAGGCCCCATAATAACTGTTTCCCCGGTTCCCGTACCAGGAAATTTTTTCACACGACCGGCAATTTTTGCCCATATTCGTTCAGCTTGTTCCTGACGGTCCTGACGCTTACGCCCAGGAGTTTTGCGGCCTTTGATTTGTTGCCCTTCACTTCTTTCAGGGTCTTCAGGATCACGTCCCGCTCCATGTCTTTGAGTTTTCCGTTCGCAGCCTGCCCGGGTCCGGCACTGTCAACCATGAGGTCGCCCATCTCCACTTCCTCTCCGGTACAGAGAAACACGGCCCGCTGGATCACATTCTCGAGCTCCCTGATATTACCGCGCCACGGCATCTTTTGGAGACTTGCAATGGCGTCCGGACTGCATCCCCGAAGATGTTTGCCTGCCGTGGCTGAAAACGTCTTCACAAAATAGTTTGCAAGCAGAAGAATATCCTCCAGACGCTCCCGGAGCGGCGGTACCCTGAGCGGGAACACGTTGAGCCGGTAATAAAGGTCTTCGCGGAACCGCCCTTCCGCGCATTCGTGCGCAAGGTCCTTGTTCGTGGTCGCGAGCACGCGCACATCGACCTGCACCGGCTCCTTGCCGCCGACGCGGTCGATCTCGCGTTCCTGGAGCACCCTGAGGAGCTTTGCCTGGAGCATCATGGGCATCTCGCCGATTTCGTCCAGCAGGATGGTCCCTCCGTCCGCAAGCTCAACCTTCCCCTTCTTCCGTTCCTGGGCCCCGGTAAACGCACCCTTCTCGTAGCCGAAGAGCTCGGACTCGAGCAGGTTGTCGGGGATGGCGGCGCAGTTCACCGCAACAAAGGTTTTGTCTTTCCTCTTGCTCAACCGGTGGATGTGGCGAGCGAGGAGTTCCTTGCCCGTGCCGCTCTCGCCTGCGATCAACACCGTGATGTCGTTCGCGGCAAGGTTCCCGGCAACCTGCACGATCTTCTGCATCTCGGGGTTCCCGGTCAGGATGTCCTTTTCGGGATTCACTCTCGTCATGATCGACTCGATGGTCTTGCTCAAGGTATCAAAGGAAAAGGGTTTGATAAGGTAGTCCGTGGCGCCCTCTTTCATGGATTCGACGGCGTTCTCGACCGTGCCGAAGCCGGTGATGATGAGCACCGGCAGATTGCCGACGCGGCGGCGCACCTCCTTGAGGAACGTCAGCCCGTCCATCTTCGGCATTTTCATGTCCGTTATGATCAGGGAATAGACGGACTGGTTGAGCTTTCCAATGGCATCAGCCCCGCTGTCGCACAGCACTGCGCTGTATCCAAGCCGCTGGATGGCCTCGGACAACGCGGCGCGCATCTGCGAATCGTCATCCACTACCAATATGGGTTTTACCTGTCCTGCCTTCATAACGTCACTCCATTCCACGAACATGCGCCATTACAGACGTAATTTTCCCTGATCGTTACCCGTTGCTTGCCGCACTGAGCAATTCTTCAGTCCGTTTCCCCGTATTCCCGTTCTGCTCCCCGGGGAACGAGAGGCTGAACACGCTCCCTTTTCCCGGCTCGCTTGCAACCTTGATATACCCGCCGTTGGCCTGCATGATGGTGTTCACGATCGCGAGCCCAAGGCCGGTGCCGGTATCCTTGGTCGTGAAGAACGGGTCGAAGATCTTTTCCAGATTCTCGCGCGGGATGCCGCTTCCCGTGTCCTGTACGTTCACAACAACCAGGTTGTCCGCCTCCCGCTCCATGGTGACCCTGATCTCCCCCCCGTCCGGCATAGACTGGACTGCATTGATCAGGATGTTCAGGAAGACCTGCTTCAGGAGTTCTGCGTCGCCCGACAACTCGCATTCCCGGAGCGCGCGTACAAGACGGACGTTCCTCGATTCCATCATCGGCAGGAGCATCCGCAGGGCCTCGTCGATAACCGCGTTGAGCTGGATCTTTCTGAGTACTGGCCGGTTGGGCCTCGCAAAAAAAAGCATGTTGGTCAGGATCGTGTTCAGATTGCTGATACCCGCGGAGATTCCGCGGGCGAGGTCCTGGTGGACCGGGGCGGTAAGCTCCTTCTCAAGCATGCTCGAGAACAGCTCGATGCTGCACAGGGGATTTCGTATCTCGTGCACAAGCTTCGCCGCCATCTCTCCCATGGCGATCAGGCGCTGGTTCCGTTCGTGCCGCACCTCGAGCTCGCGCAGGCGCGTAATGTCCTTGATGAGGATGACGCGCCCCCGGAGACACCCCCCGGCATCGACGACATCGGAGCGGGAAACGATGACGGTATGCCTTTTCTGCCCGACATCCAGTATCGTTTCCGTATCTTCCGTGCGGATGGAAATATTGAAGGAGCTGAACGGTTTTCCGAGGGCGTCCTGAAACGTGGTGTCGAGAAGGTCTTCCGCGGACCGGTTCACGATCGTCACCAGCCCTTCGGGGTCCACCACGATGATCGCCTCTTCAAGATTGTACAGGATCGCTTTTAGATAGTCCTTGTTCTGTTCCGCATCGGAGAGCGCATTTTTGAGTTGCTGGTTCCGGATCTCCAGTTCCGTGGTCAGGTATGCCACCCGTTCCTTGAGCAGGCCATAAGAGGTCTCAAGACTTTTGGATGCGACCGTAAAATTGTGAAATGCCTCGTTCAGTTGATCGACGTTCATGAGCTCACCTATTCGATCTTTCTCCGCAATGTATTTCTTTGTAGCTCCGCGGCCGCGAACCGGCCCAGTGCGTTTTTTTCCGCCTGGATTGCCTTGAGCGATGCCAGGGCCTCTTCGCCTCGCGCAAGCACCGAGATCTGATAGTGCGCCCACGCCAGGTCGGCGGCCATCACACTCATCTTGGCCCCGGGATTCACCGTTGCGACCGCGGCCTGGTAATACTCAAGGGCTTCGCCTGTCCGGTCCCTGTTGTACAGGAGGTCTGCAAAGCTCACGATGACCTTCGCGGTGGCGGGCGTCTTCGCAAACGTCCGCTTACAGAACACGACCGCCGGCCCGGCGTTCTTTAGTGACTTCACGGAGTCGAGGAGCATGAGCATGTCGTCCTCCCGCAGCTCGCGGACCTGCATCAGCGTTTGCGACGCATTCATAGGGTCGTGATCGGCCCGGTACACCTTGGCCTTGACACGGAGGACATCATCACTGTGCCCCTTGATTCTCGAGCGTTTAAGATATCCCCATGCCGTCGGTGCGTCGCCCATGTCGGCATAAAAATCAGCGAGCAGGAGCCGGCCTTCTGACTTGGCATTCTCGTGGCCGTACCGGATGAGCCAGGCGCAGATATCGAGGAACGGCTTTCCGGCATGACGAAGGCCCCGCGCCATTTTCATGAGCGAGGCGGACCTCGACGGATCCAGCAGCCAGCGACCAGCGTCCTTCCAGAGTTTCGCGAAAGCGGCCGGGTCCCGCTCTTTTGCCTCGATCATTATCGCCTCAAGCTCATCGAGCGCGGCGCTCGAGGGCGTCCTTCGATAGATCAGCGTTTTCAGGAGAGCAACCGATTCGCCGAACGTTCCCCGCTCCCGGTAGAGTTTTGCGAGCAGGAGCGCTGCGGCGTCGTACTGCTTCCCGTAGGGATAGCTGTTCTTGATCTCCAGGAGCGCGGCCTGGGCCTCGTCGTATTTTCCCAGTCTCATATACACGTCTGCGCGGTCCATGATAGCCTCGCGACGCACCAGGCGCTCCGGCGACCCCGCTGCCGTGGTGAAATAGTTCACTGCCGCTTCCCTCTGGCCTTCTCGCAGAGCGATCTGGCCAAGACTGATGGCAGCGCGATATTTGAAGCTGTCGTCCTTGACCGAGGTAAGATAGACCTTCGCGTCGCTCATTTTGCCTAATTTGCGGAAATTTTCACCGATGTTGTAGAGGGTCTCCTGGGAGGAGTTGATGATCTCCGGATCGCTCTCGATCAGCTCGTGGTAAATATCGTACGCCTCTTTTGTTCTGCTCAGAGCCTGAAGCACATTCGCCTTGCCGTACCGCGCGCGAAGTGATGTCCCCGCCTTTTCAAAATGTACCAGCGCTTCGCGGAAATCACCGAGCCGGTAACGGGCCTCCGCAATGCCAAGCTCGGCCCGCGCGGACAAACCGGATTTGGGATAGAGTCTGAAAAAAACATCAAAGCACACAACAGCCTCGGAGTAATAGCCCATGGCGGCATACACCTCCGCCCGTTCAACCAGCATGCGCTCTTTATCCTCAGCCGACGAAACATACAGGTAGGCAAGACGATAGTGTTCGATCGATTCGTAAGGTTGATCCAACTGCACGAGCGCTTGAGCATAAGCATAATGATAATCGGAAAGCTCCTCGCGCGAAGGGAGATAGGAAGAGAGGGCCTCAAGTGCATCTTCCGGTTTACCCGACGTGACCAGATCTTTGGCCCTGTCCAGCGGAGTCGGCACGACAAAACTTTCTATTGCTGACGCGCGTTCGCTGGCAAGAACCAACAGAGAAAGCATCATGAAGTACAGAAGGGTCCTCATACTCAGATATTATAGCAACAAGCATGCCCGGAATTAACCAATTGAATTTTAATGATTATGGAAATAGCGGATCTGTCATATTAATGACGTTGAGGAAGGATTGGCTTAAAT
>JBGPIG010000161.1:0-6409 GCA_041484745.1 Nitrospirota bacterium
ATCCACAGACGGCTTCCGTTTAGCAGACGGCGTTCCCGGGGCGTTCTTTGTGGTAGTTGATTTCTTCATGGGTTTCGCTCTGGCGACAGCAAGGCGTCCTCTCCGCGTTTTATACCGATCATTCCCGGATGCCGTAACTTGCCAGTTTCCGGTACAGGGTCTTTGGGTCTATCCCGAGGGCCTCGGCAGCTTTGCCCCGCTGCCCTCCGGCCCATTTCAATGTCCGCAGAATATGTTCCCGCTCAATGTCCTCGAGACGACTGCCGGCTGTCCGCCGGTCGGTGCTGAGATCGATCGGAAGATCTGACGGTTCTATCATATCACCCTTCGACATCAGAAGGGTGCGGTGGACCACGTTCTGCAGTTCCCGCACATTGCCGGGCCACGAATACTCAGTCAACATCTTGAGAGCTTCTCTGCTGAACCGTTTCTGTTTGAAAGCCTGGTTGCTTCCCTGAACCATATCGATTAAAGGCGGGATATCCACGACCCGCTCTCGCAACGGCGGGACATGCATGGTCAGCGCTGTTATGCGGTACAACAAGTCCTGCCTGAAAGACCCCGTTGCTGCCGCTGCCTTCAGGTCTTTGTTCGTTGCAGCGATAAAGCGAAGGTTCACCTTCTGCTCCCGCGTACCACCGAGCCTGAAGAAGCGCCCCGTTTCAATGACCCGAAGCAGTTTCACCTGGAGCGCAAGGGGCATGTCTCCGATCTCGTCAAGAAACGTGGTGCCGTTGTTTGCGACTTCCAGAAGGCCGAGTTTCCTCGTCTGCGCGCCGGTGAACGCGCCCTTCTCGTAGCCGAACAGTTCGCTTTCAATCATATTTTCCGGTATTGCGCCGCAATTGATCGGAACAAAGGGGCCCTCGGACCTCGTTGATTCCTGGTGAATGCTCACCGCGATGAGCTCCTTGCCCACCCCGCTTTCACCGGTTATCAGCACCATATATTCTGACTGGGAGACTTTCTTTAAGGTCTCCAGCAGGTCCAGCATGACCGGACTCTTCGCGATGAGCTGCCGGCCTTCCGATTGTCTTTTGATCTGCGTTCTTAACAGAAGGTTTTCGCTGCGAAGCTTCTTTTTTTCATATGCCTTTTCGATGACCGGGGAGAGCTCTTCCAGCCGAAAGGGTTTTGTCAAATAATCATAGGCCCCGAGTTTCATGGCCTCGACCGCGGTCGATATGGTGGCATTGGCGGTCAGAATGACCACTTCGGCGTGATAATCGAGGGACTTCATCTTTTTTAAAACATCTATGCCGCCGAGGCGGGGCATGTTCAGGTCCAGAAGCAATACATCGTATTCCTCTTTTTCAAGAAGTTCCAATGCGTCAAGACCATTCTCCGCTTCGTCAACCTCGGCGCCCCCGGCGGAAAGCTCCGCCTTAAGGACCTGCCTCAGGTTCTTCTCATCATCAACAATCAGTATTTTCATGATACAGTCACCTTAACCCGGACAAACCGGAACCAAATAAATAAAGCTTAAAGGCGTCTCTCGCAAAGCCGCAAAGGACGCCAAAAAAACCTTTAAGTCTTGAGTTTAAAACTAATGAATTGGCCTTTCTTCGCGAGCTGTGCGTTTTTGCGAGAAAATTTTTTGCCGTTTTGAGCGGGTTGTCTTCAGGTTTCCGAGGAGCGTTCATTGTTGAAAAGATTATTATAAATGAGGGGAAATAGCAAGACGAAAAACAAAAAGGCCTTTCTCCTCTGACACTGGTCGAGAGAAAAGCCCGTTGATCGCAGCGGGGGAATACAAAATAAGCGTCAGCCCTTGGCGGCCTTCAGGAGCTTCTCGAGTTTTTCGGCCCCCACACATTCCTTGGCATAAGCGCACCACTCGATGCAGGACGTGCCGATGGGCCTGGCGTTCAGATGCCCGCACTTCTTGCACTGGGTCTCGGGCTCATCGCTCCAAATCTCGATCTTCTCGCCGCACTTCTGGCACCGGATATCTTCCGGCTTCGGCGACCGTATCTCTATGCTTCCTGGACATCCTTCTTTAAACATGAGTTCATCATACTCCTGTTGAAAAACGATCGCTATGATTTACGTCATACGGTCCCACGGTCTCTTATCCCTTTGTGATCTCTTTTACCGAGTCGGTAATCTCTAGTTTGAAATTGTAGGGAATGATTTGCCGGTCGATCTCCACCGGGATGAACAGGTTGATTGTCTTCCCCTTGAGTCCGGCCGCAGCGTCGCTGTCGATCGGGAACAGGGGCTGGATTTCATAGGCCTTTTTCTGTTGCGAAAAATAAACCCTGCTGATCGGAATCACGGCCTCCTGGACAACCGAATGGGACAGCACATACTGGTCGGGAATAGGGTTGTTTCGGTCCTGGTAGCGGACGCCCGAATGCATGAGCCGGTGTTGTTGCTTGTTCGCGTCAGTGTATTCGGACCGCTCCCACAGGATTTTCACATCGTAGGGGCTGAGGTTCTCGAAACGCATCTGGACCGACTGTTCTCCAACGACAAAAGAAATAGCAATGGCCTTGTCGCGAAACTGGAGCTCTTGTGAAACAACAGGACTGATCAGCCGGTACGTCAGGCGGTATTTGACGAGGTCCCGTAAGATCTTCTCAAGCTTGACATTGAGCGTATCGCCATGATTGATGTCGCTGAGCGCTATGGTCTTCGGCGTGTAGTTGTCCTTGTACACCTCCACGACCGCCCTGGCCGCGAGCGCCGGGTCCTTCGGCACCTCAGCAGTAACTGTGGCCGGCGAGGTGTACTTTAACGCCTTCAACTCAGCGCCTGAAACTACCCGGATGGACGCGTCCGCCGGGTCCGTGAACACCTTGAATTGCTTTGTCGTAACATTTGAACATCCCGCTGTGAAAATCATCGCAAGCGAAAAAATAAGATATCTTTTCATCGGTCCCTCCCGCTGCATGCAGTATGAACATTTCTCTTTTTTATGATAACACATCATCCGCCGTCTGTCATGATAATCTTACGGCAGCTTCACGTCGAACTCCATCTCCCTGTCTCCCAGCAGGAACCGCTTGCGCAGCACTTTCACCCTGACGGTATCGTTACTTTTCCTGTAAAAAAGCTCTATTTTAATATCGTCCACGCCCCGGACCGGTGCGCCGTCAAGGGCGATCAAAGTATCGCCGGCCATGATCCCGGCATTCTTCGAGACGCTCCCCTCCGGCAGGTCCGTGATGCTCACCCTCCCCGCCGCCTCCTTGAGCGCTACCATGAGCTTCGGCGCCATCATGGCTTCCAGCGACTGCGGGAACACGAGGTAATCGGCGATGTCCCGTTCGACGTCGGCATCGTTCAGGACCGTTGCGTACGAAAGCCCGTTCCGTCGGAGCACTCGTTTCGGAATGCCCGCGCCGTACGCCAGGTGCCCCAGGCCCGCGATCACGACCATCCTGCGGTCGGGGTTCTTCTGCAGATACTCGTCAACGGACTGGGCCATGGTCTCGTCCCAGAGGATCTGCGCCTGGTAGAAAAAGTCAAAATTCCTCTCGCCCCGGCCCTTGTGCTCTCCGAACACCTGCTCGATCCGGTCGCGGTAATCGCTGTCCGAAAAATCCAGCTGCGCGGGGACATCCCTTCTTTCGTCTTCGGTTAAGGAGTCCATGCCGCTCGTGGACACCTTCTCGGTGATCTCACTCCTGAGATTCAGGGCGATGACCGGGATCTTCTCTGCACGCGCGAAATCGAGGATGGGCTTGTACAGGTTATAGTCATAGTTCCAACGCTTGAAATACTCCGAGTTCTTCAAGAACGTCCGCTCGTCGATCGCCCCGTTGATGTAATCGTCTAGCACCTTCTGAAAGGGCCGCTGGAACATCTCCATGCCCACAGCGATCTTGGGGTCCTTCCGATGCAGGTCCTTGATCACCTGGAGCTGGACATTGTGGTGCGCAAACCGGTCGTGAAATTCTCCTACGTACACGATCCTCTTGGCTGATGATTTTTCAATCACCTCGGTCAGCGTCTTGAGCGCCGAGACGTCGATGGCTGCTGCCACAGTTCTCAGCTCCATGATTATCCCCCTTTCCGACTCCGCGGTTTTTTGTCTCTTCTGTCCGTGCGCGTCAATAGACAGGGAACTGCATTCTCCTGACTCGATCACCGCTCGGACCGACGGGGAAGCGGCCGTGGCGGATCTCGCCTGGACAACGACCACGACCGTATCCGGGTTCCAGGGGTTTTTCTTTGCCAACATGCTGAGATCGCCGTCCCCGGCTTCAGACCTGCCATAGAGCCTCGTTATGAGCGGATTGTCAGCGCCGAATACAACCAGGGACGATGCTTTGATGTCGGCGACCTTGATATCCGGATCCTTCCGTTCCTCAGCCCCCCGCTGTTTCCATGCATCGATCACGCCGGCATAGATACCAGCTCCGCCCGCCGGCGGGACCAGGATCGGTTGTTCATCAAGGAGTAACGTCGCCAAAAGCGGAGGCTTCTCCGCATCGGTGAGCTTGCGGGGCACATCATAGTCCCGGTCGATCACCACAGCCGCTGGCTCATCGTCAACAAAGAAGGAAGCATGTTTCTTCTCAGTATCCATCTTGACGATCTCGGTCTCGTGACCGCCGCGCAGGAACGATATGGACGCGGGAATGTCCAGGGCATAGACATCGCCCTTTTGGAGAAGGTCGAAGCTCACCTCAAATCTGCTGCCGCTCCTCCGGACCGCGACGTTCTCGATGCTCAGGTCAGGAAGGCCCTTCCGGTCCACCCACTGTTTGAAGAACCATCCGAGGTCCTGACCGATCTCTTTTTCGAACAGGACCCTGACATCGTCCCAGGACCCCGATGCACGCTCACGAATGAGTTTATCGGCAACACGGGAGAACGCTTCCTCTCCCGCCAGCCGTCTCAGGAGGTGAAAGACCAGGCCCGCCTTACCCTGACCGATGGCACGCGAAGCGACATCCTCGGCGCCCCGTAACTCCCTGAGGGAGACCTCGTTCTTTGTATGAACGGAGGCTCCATACGTCAGTAAGAGTTTTTTCCGGTATGCCCAGCCTTTCCCCGCCTTTTCTTCAACCCTATGTTCAGCACGATAAACATCCAGTCCCTTTGACCAGACACCCTTCCCTTCCAGGCCGACCGACGTCCCGGATGATGCTGAACTATCTCGCACAAAAAGATGAAAGACCGTCATGGCCGCTAACAATATCACCAGAGGTGTTTTTCGCATATGCTCCTTCTCGTCGGTTTGATTCATACAATATTAGCAGAAAAACACCGAAACGGCCACTGTTCCAGCGGCCTTCCCGTGTTCCGTCGGCCCCGGAAGCTGCGAAATTATTCCTGGGGACGTGATTAAATGACTTGAATTTGCCGGAATAGATAACTATAATGTCTTCCAAGTTGTCCACCTATCCACTCTGTTCAGGAGGGAGCAATACCATGGCGGCAAAAAAGGGCGCAACAAAGAAAAAAGCGGCCAACCCCCGGAAACCCATAGCAAAAAAAACGGTAAAAAAAACCGTAAAGAAATCCAGAGCAAAAAAAACCACGGTCAAAAAGAAGGCGGCAAAGAAAACCACTAAGAATTCTGGAAAAAACATGGTAAGGAAAACAGCGAAACCCGCGTCTTCTAGTGCAACGATACCAACCCTGCCGCGACTATCACCGGCCGTGAGGAAGCGGAATGAGCTCTTGAAAAAACTCCTGCTCAAGAAGCGGAACGAGGTCGTGAAAGGCCTGGAAGCCCAGATGGGACGCAAGTTGACCAGGGAAACGGGACAGAAAATAGACTCCGCCATGGACAGCGCCGACCAGTCTGCGCTGGACGTTGACCAGGGCATCGACTACTCACTCCTGGAGATGAAGTACGAGCAGTACAAGGACATCGCCGACGCCTTCCGCAAGCTCCAGAACAACACCTTCGGTCTGTGCGAGGAGTGCGGCGTAGAAATAGACATCAAGCGCCTGGCCGTGAACCCCCTTGCCCGGTACTGCATCATATGCAAAACGCGCAAAGAGGAGATGGAGAATATCCAGAAGGAAGAGACAAGATTTAAAGAATGAATTCCAAAGCCTAAATCCCAAATAATATTCAAGCACGAAATTCGAATGTACAAAACTATTTTGAATTTTGGTCATTGCAATTTGAAATTTATTTGAGATCTGCATATCGGGATTTTTAAATTTTGCTACAGTTTATCTTGACAAAAAGACCCCAATACAGTATCTTATGCCTCTAATTTTCTCGGGGCGGTGTAGCTCAGCTGGTAGAGCAGGGGAATCATAATCCCTGTGTCCGGGGTTCGAGTCCCTGCACCGCCACCATTTTTTTCCATTCCCCGTTATCCCCCAATCATCATCGTACGCTATATTAAATAAGCGCTTACGCCTAACAATGCTATTGATAAAGCTAAAAGAAACCATCAGAAAACACTCCATGCTGAACGCCGGGGACCGGGTGCTC
>JBGPIG010000162.1:0-6397 GCA_041484745.1 Nitrospirota bacterium
CCGGGGCGCCACGAACAGCACCGGGGACCCGTGGCTGAATTGCGCTCCGCTCCGTACGATGTAGCTCTCTTCGGGGGTCGCCCGCACAATGTAATGAAGTGCGGCAGTCGTGTTCTTGGCTTCCACCGGCGTGACCTGGGCGCCGGTCGAACTGGCCAGAGTAGGAGCGCCCGGAGGCGTGGCCGGTTCCGCGGAAAAAACGAGGTGGGCCTTCTTCTCCAACTGCGGGAGCACCAGCCGAACGTCGTAGATCGGCCGATAGGAAAGGGGCGACCGCTCTTCCCGAAATACATCATAGCGAAGCCGCATGAAGGTATTGTTTTCCTCTTTCAGGGCGCGTTCATCTCCAAAAAAGGAATCAAGCCAGACCGCGGTCGAAACAAGCCTTTCGTATATCCCGCCGTGCAGCTGATCCACAAGACCCGGTCCCGTTGGCCCTTCCTGTTGTACAGGCGCTTCCGGGGCCGGGGGCTGAAGTTCGTCCCCGGGCGGCGTGAGTCGTGGTTGCTCATCCGGCACCTGGGGTGCCTCGGAACCGCACTGCTCTTCCGGCAAGGGGGGCGTTTCCGGGATGCCGGGATTATCGCCTTCCGCCCAGACGAGACAGTCCATTACCGGAAGGAACGGGGAGAACAGCGCCAAACCCGTCTGGTGGAGGACGATCACCAGAGCAAAGATGGTTATGTATTTTATGATCTGCATAGAGAAATGGAGAATCACCCTTGTCCAGCGCTTGCGTCCGGAGTTGCGCTGGATTGTAACGTATGCTGTTATATGGGTCAATGAGGAAGAATTATGTATCAGAGGATAGGCAAAGGGACGATGAAAGTCAAGGAGTAACCCCGAGAAATCAGCGGTCGAGGGAGAGGCAGGGGGCGGGAACCCGGCTAACCGAAAACCGATGCACGATATATGGGGTCCGTACGCACCGTTCACGAATGGGGAACCAGGAACAAGGGGGGGCAACGAAGGGGTAGACGTCGAACGATTTTATTTTATCTGCTTGCTGTACTGAATGCTGACTTCGTAGGCGATGCTCGCATGTCCGGTGTGGAGCGCTTCGTTCTTTCCGTTACAAACGATTTTACCCTTGACTGCTTTCTTACGGCTTTTTACCAGGCCGGTAACCACCGGGGTCAGATCAAAACCGCCGTTCGTGCATTCTTCCCGCATGCAGTCCATGTGAAAAGAGGCATAATTGGTGGGAATGAAGTTGACCGTACGCTTCATCAGGACCGGGTCCGATGTTTTCTGGTAATAGATCATGTGAAGCACGATGCTGGAAACCTCCGGGAAACGCTCCGAAACCAAACCCGCAGCGAGCATGGCGCTCTTCTTAAGTTCCATCTTTTCCATATAACTTTGTTTGTTCATCATGGTTCCTTTTTTCCGAATGCCAAAATAAAAAGCCCCAAAGACGCGCGTCTTTGCGGCCCTGCCCGTTCAAATTCCTGTATTCCTATGGATATATAATAACATACAACCCTCATAAAGTCCAGATTTGTTTAGGGCTTGTTGAGGGAGGGTCCCGGTTACCTTGAACGGGGAAGGTTCATGCTGTCCTCAGCCCCTCAATAAACTTTTTAAACTCCTCGCGCTCATCGGTGATCCTGCACTTCGGAATTGACTTTAAAAAAGACTTGCCGTAGTTCCTGGTCCTGATGCGCGAGTCGAGCACCACGACGGCTCCCCGGTCGTTCTTGGTGCGGATGAGCCTGCCGAATCCCTGACGGAAGAGAAGCGTGGCCTGAGGGACCTGATATTCAAAGAAGGGGTTCTTGAGGCGCTCCATCCGGGCCTCCGTGATGGGCTCGTCGGGCACGGCGAAGGGAAGCTTCGCGATCACCACGCACTGGAGCGCGTCACCCGGAATATCGATGCCCTGCCAGAATGACGCGGTGCCCATGAGCACGGCGTTCGCGCTGTTCTTGAACCGCTCGATCAGACGGTACGCGGGCATCTCGCCCTGGCATATAAAATCCAGGTCCGGCATTTCCCCGCGTAACGTTTCAGCGCTTTTCCGGAGCTGGCCGTAGCTCGTGAAGAGCACGAGCGTTCTCCCGCGAGTGATATGCAGCACGTTCCTGAGCTCGGTATCGAACTTTTCCTGATAGCCCGATGCCTGTTGGTCATCGAGACTCGATGCGATGTAGAGCAGGACGTTGCGCTCGAAGTCAAAGGGCGAGTCGAGCAGGAGTTCCGTGGGGTCGTCCAGACCCAAGCGGTTCTTGATGTACGTGAAGGCCCCTGCCGCCGAGAGCGTGGCCGAGGTGAGCACCACGGTCCCCGTTTTGCCGAACAGGTCCTCTCGCAGCGTTCCCGCAACGTCAATGGGAGAGGCCACGAGACGGTAGCGCATGTTCTCGCGCTCCGCCCAGTAAACGAAACCCTCCTCCGACTGTTCAAGGTTCACGCGCACCGCGGCGGCAAGTGACTGAGCACGCGCGGCGAATGCCTTGACCTCGAGCTCTTCCTCGTGCGTCTCGACAGGAAGTTCAAGGAGCGCGTCTTGTAATTCGGTAAGCGGCGCGCTCAGGATATCCGGGATGACGTTCCGCTGACGGATCCGTATCGCGGACTCCTTGAGCAGGACCGGATGGAGGTTCAGAAAGAAATTGTCCGCTATCACCCGGAGGCCCTCGACCATGCCGCGGACGACCTGCACCTCGGCCCCTTGCGACGTGAGGCGCGTGAGCATGCCTTTGCGCGTGCGGTGGCTCAGGAGCGAGTCGAACAGATGGCGAGCGGAGAAATTGGTAACTTCGACGCCGAGATAGTCCGTGGCCACGTCCTCGACCTGGTGCGCCTCGTCGAACACCACGGCCTTGTATGGGGGAAGCACGTTGCCGCTTGTCGCCATGTCCGCAAAAAAGAGGTGGTGGTTCGCCACGAGAATGTGCGCCTGCAGTTCGATCAGCTTGGCCTTCAGGTAGAAACAATCTTTGTAATAGGAACAGTCCTTGCCGAAGCAGAGGTCCGCCTGCCTGCACGCCTTGCTCCAGAGGGCGGGGGGCGGCTCGATGTCCATATCGCTCCGAAGACCGGTGCGCGTCATGGTTGACCAGGCGAACAGCCGGTTCAGCGCTTCAACTTCATTCTGCTCATAGAGGTCGCCCATACGAAGGTGGTCGAAGCGACGGAGGCAAAGGTAGTTCTCGCCGCCCACGCACAGGGCAAAGCGGAAGTCGCCAAGGACATTCCTGAGAAAGGGCAGGTCTTTGTCCACGAGCTGTTGCTGGAGGGCTTTGCTGTAGGTAGCGATGACGACGCGGCAGTTCTCCTCGAGCGCCCAGAGGACCATGGGTACGAGGTACGCGAGGCTCTTGCCCACTCCTGTCCCGGCCTCGACGATCAGATGTGTCCCGGCGCCGAGCGTCTTTTCCACGGCCTCGGCCATTTTGATCTGCTGGGACCGGTGCTCGTACGCGGCTTGCATGGCCCGCGCGATCGTTCCCGACTCTTCAAATATCCTGAGCGCGTTCATAGCGGGACAGATTAACACGGCAGGGGGGAGAATGCAAATTCTACTTGTTCTGCCTGATTTTTTAGGGTTTTTGCCGCCTTTTTCTTGCACTCAACGCCCTCTTGTGTTACTATGACTTCCTGTATGCGAACGGCGGTAAAACTCTTTTTTCTTTGCATTCTCGTGCTGCCTACGGTTGCGTTCTCCGCTGAAAAGGGATTGACGGTGAAGGGCGTGCGGTATGCATCCTATTCCCTTTTTACCCGGATTGTTTTCGAGATCGAGACTGTGGCGCCCTACGTCCTGACGAAGACCGCGGACGGCCGCGGTCTCATACTCACCGCCTATGACGGGCCGCTCTCCGTGAAATCCCCCCTCCCGTCCTTACGCGACGGCGTGGTGAACGGTGTGGAACTGCGGGAAGGAGCGGGGAGGGCTTCTCTGGTCATCCATCTCGAGCCGGCGGCCGGGGAAGCGAAAGACTTCGTGCTGCGCGGGCCTGACCGGATCGTGCTCGACATCAGCCGGGGCGCGACGCCGGCGAGCGCTGCTCTGCAGACCGGCAAAACGACCGTGATTGTCCTCGATCCCGGCCACGGCGGGAGGGATTCGGGCATGGTCACGGCGCAGGGGTATGAAAAGACGCTTACGCTGGACCTTGCGCTTGCGATCAAAACAAGTTTGCAGAAGTATCCTCGTCTCAAAGTGGTACTGACCCGGGAAAAAGACCAGGCCCTCTCGCTCGACGAACGGGCCGCCATCTCGAACGCCTCGGGCGCGGCGGTCTTTGTGAGCATTCACTTCGAATCGGGGATGGACGCGCGGGTCTATATCCAGGACCTCCTCGAGGATTCCGGTGCGCAGCCGGTCCAGACCGTGGGCGGCGATTTCCTCCGATTTGAGGCGGGGAGCGAGCAGCAGGAGACGGTTTGGGGACGGCAGCAGGCGGCGCACGCGAGGCAGAGCGGCAGCCTGGGCAGGATGCTCGCACGGCAGCTTGCGGGGAAGGACATCGTCGAAGCGATCCAGGCCCCACTCGCCGGTCTGAAGGCCGTGGATGCCGCGGCAGTGATGGTTGAATGCGGCATGGGGCAAGAGAGAACACGGACTGCGGAGGCAATTGCCGGGGGGATAGAGCAGTATGTCAGAGAGGACCGATAGGACCATCCGGAGCAATTGGATACCGCTCAGCGTGGTGATTGTCCTTGTGGCAGTAGCCGCGGGAGGGGGAGTGTATCTCTGGATGCGAATGAGCGATCCTGCCGCATCCCGGAAACCGTCACTCCAGGGCCGGCAACCGCTTACGCGGCTGGTCCGCCGCGATGAACCGCTCAGCGTGACGCTCTACTACCCCGCTGTCGGCATGCTGACGTCAGGAGCCGCCGCGATCGTGAGACAGCCCGATACCCAGTCACAGGCGCGTGAAGCGATCACCGCCCTGTTCACGGACCAGCAGACTTCACAGGCTTCGGCGCTCAGGGAGGTGAAGCTCAGGTCCTTCTATGTCGATGCTTCCGGCGGAGCGTATGTCGATCTCACCCCGGCCCGTCAGAAAGACGTGAGGGCATCGGCGTGGGAAGAGTATCTTATCATCTATGCCGTCGTGAATACGCTTACCCAGAATTTCGAAGAGATAAAACAGGTCCGGTTCCTCCTGGACGGCAAAGAGGCGCAGACGCTCGCAGGGCATATGGACTTGTCGAGGATGTTCATGAAGAGGATGGACCTGGTGAAGCAGTAATTCGTGAAGTACCAAATCGCAAGCACCAAATCATAAATAAGCACCAATAACCAAGTACCAATTTCCAAAAGGTTTGGTCATTGTAATTTGCTGATTGAATATTATTTGTAATTTGTCATTTGAAATTTGGGATTTTTTGCATATGCAAAAAGCAATCGGCATATTTGATTCCGGTATCGGCGGTCTCACCGTGCTCAAGGAGATCGTGGCCAAGCTGCCGGAGGAGAACATCATCTACCTCGGCGACACGGCGCGGGTCCCTTACGGCATCCGCTCTGCTGAAACGGTGACGCGCTATAGCTTCGAGAACACGCAGTTTCTGCTCTCGCAGGAGATCAAGATGCTGGTAGTCGCCTGCAACACCGCGTCGGCCGTCAGCCTCGACGCTGTGAAGAAGGAGTTCCCGCTTCCCATTATCGGGGTGCTCGAACCCGGCGCCCGTGCAGCGGTCGCGGTCACGAAAACCCGGAAGATTGGCGTGATCGGCACTGAGGCCACGATCGGGAGCGGGGCCTACGAAAAGGCGATCAGGAGGCTGGCCCCGGATATCGAGGTCCACAGCCTGGCCTGCCCGCTCTTTGTACAACTGGCGGAAGAGGGATGGACGGACAATGATGTGGCAATGCTCGTGGCTGAAAAATATCTCTCCTCGCTCCGGGGTACGGGCATCGATACGCTGGTCCTCGGCTGTACGCATTATCCGCTCCTCAAGGCGGTGATCAGCAAGAGTGTCGGTTCCGGGATCACGCTGATCGATTCTGCGACTGAGACCGCAAAGGAAGTGGCCGATGTGCTCGAAAAACTTAAATGGAAAGGGAACGGGCGGGGGGAAGGGATCCGAAAATATTACGTGACCGATACTCCGGCGCGTTTCGAGAAGATCGGGAAGCTGTTCCTCGGTGATGTGCTTCTCAGCGCGGAGCAGGTGAAGGTCGGAGGGGTTTAACGAGCACGGCAAGAAGGGGAGAATACGTTAATGAAACCCCAAAGGCATTCATGTTTTACTGAGCGCCTTCGCCTGCACCCAGCGATTACGAGCGGTAACGCGAGTGCAGGGTGTGACTTCGTGGCGGATTTTGTTCCGGCTTGTCCGGGTTAGATACTAAAGAATAAGATTCTACTCAAAACGGCAAGAAATTTTCTCGCAATGGCCAAGAAGAGGGCCACACTGAGACGCGAAGAAACAAGCTCGC
>JBGPIG010000163.1:0-6355 GCA_041484745.1 Nitrospirota bacterium
GGCAGAGATCGAGGTTGATGAGCGGCTTGCTGATGTTGACCCTTTTCATGGCTTCTGAGGTGCCGATGATCTGCGAGGGGTTCGGCTTCGCCGCCGGTACGCCGCCGTCGGTAGCGCAGCTGCCGATCGCGATTATTGCTACAGCGGGCATAGCATTTTCTTTAAAGACCTCGAGCATCTCCTTGTTCGCGATCATGCCGTGCCCCTTCTTGGTGGGGATGCCGCCCTCGACGATCAGGATGTAACCGCCGTCTTTCCTGGACTTGGCAAGGATCTCCTCGGTCTGTTTTCCGGCAGCGGCCATAATGGTCTCGTTGTAGTCAACGCTCAGTATATCGAGAATAACTTGGGCCGGGCTGGGGTAGGTTGCTTTGATGAAGGATTCGGTGCAGCCTGAATCGGAGGCGAAATTAAGCCAAATGACGGGTTGTCTCTTCGCAGCTTTTTCTATGGCCGCGGCGATCTTGGGTCCATACAACTCCGACAAGCCCATGAGGGCCGCCGTTGCAGCACAGTATTTCAGAAAATCTCTACGTTTTATTCCTTGGAACTCCAGCGCATCGAGAAACTGTTTGCTGACTTCATCATTCTTTCCCATAAGCACCCTCCTTTAGTAATACTTAAGTTCTACTATATAAGTGGTAAAAATATGCGAATGTGAATTCAGTGGAGTTTTGGAGCCTCTTATTTTTTTCAATTTCCCTATTAAGTTAGCAGAGAGAATCCTATTTGTCAAACTTATGAAGTAATAAATAATATTTTGAGTCGGGCTTGTCGGATGTTGCCGGGCGAATTGCGGTCGAGCCGACCGGCGCAGGGGGAAAAAAGCTTACCGCATTCAGTTTTTTGCCTTTCAGGAGGCCCCTGCATCCCGTGAGCGGCGATGCAGAAAAAGAAGAGGACCTTGAGCATCCTGAAAGGGACTGACAAGGCAACTATTTAAAGGTCTTGATGATATATGCTGCTATTGCCCGGGCTTCCTTGTCGGAAACGGTCGAATCTTCGAACGGAGTCATACCCGGACCCGGCTTTCTCATCAACATGACGATATCAGCTTCTTTTTTGATATTGTTTGCCTCGCGATCTTTTTTATGCAGGGTCTTCTTCGGGTTTATGATGTTCCCGCCGTCAGGATGGCAAATAGCACAATGTTCCTTGAACTCAGCCTCTCCGGAAATCTTTGAATCCGCTGTTTCCGCAAATGCGGCAGTCCCGATGCACCAAAGGGATACAACAACTATGCCGATAATTGTCTTCTTCATACTTCCTCCCGATAGATTTTTTGTGATCCGACTTCGTGCTTCTTCATTAGTATAGCTTATAACTTCTCCCTTTTCACGTTTCGGATGAGAAAAGCTCCTTTACTCCTGATACACAAAAAATGGATCCTTCCCTTATTATTAACGGTTTCATAATTATCTGTACATACTACCGACCGTCATCCCCGAATGCTCTAATCGGGGATCCAGAATTACACAAGGCAGAGACTGGATTCCCGCTCAGAATCGCTGCGAGAATGACGAAATAGGAACCAAGGTAATGTCGTTTCTATTATGAGACGATTATTCAGTGGACAAGTAAACCTCCTCGTAAACATCAGCGCAGTGTCAATATCATTCACCGCAGAGGACGCGGAGGACGCAGAGAACATATTGAATTACAACGCAGTAAGTCTTTTGCTTTTCCAGCACACCCTGCATCCCGATCAGACCGCAAATCCTAATAACGAAATCCTAAATCCTAAACAAACTTCGTATTTAGAGATTCGATAATCGAAACTAATCCTCATTGGCATGTCTGCGCGGCGCTGTGAACGGCGGTGCAGAAAAAGAATAAGGATCGTGCGCGTCCTGAAAAGGCATTGTAGCGGCAGATTTTGAGAATACGCTAAAATAACTCAGCGAGCATCACATCAAACCTCTTTCTTTTTTGCAAGAATCATTTCGATTTCCTCTAAGGAGTAAAGCCTCCCCTTGCCCACGCCGGGGCACCAGGAAACCACTTCCTGCTCCCATACTTTTTCATTCATGTTCTCAGGCCAAAACGGCCACGTCCGGCATTGCCAGGGACGGGCGCTATAGACATCACAGCGGCTGTTGTTCAGAAACGGACAGTCCTTGCCGGTGTATATCAGCTCATAGAGACCGTCTACCTTTTTCATGAACGTTGCGGTGAACTTGACAAGGGACATCTGGAGATGTGCGGCAAGGCGACGCCGGTCATTGAACGACAGATATACATAGCCGTATTTCCCGCGTGACACGCAGCATTTGCCGTCACCCTGGCACTCGAAACGGACCCCGTCTTTAAGAAATCGTTTTTCCTTGCCCATTTCCTTTACTCCGGTTCTATGGTAGCGATCAGCGAGAACGAGGTCAACTGGTCCCGATGAAGCTCCGCCTGCTCAAAGGGTTCGACAACGCAGAGCGCGACACCGTTGCTATGGGCTTCGATCATGATCCCTTCACATACGCTCCGCTCAAACTTGAATACCCGCATCAGGGACTTTACCACGTGGTCCATAGTGTTCACCGCGTCGTTATGCAGCAAGACCTTGTACCGCGGGATATGCGTGATACGATGCTCGGTGACCGCGCTCGTGCCCGGTTTTGTTGTAGAACGTGTGATCGTTATTGTATGCATAGTTGTTTGCCACGCGGCGCAGGGGAAAGTTAGAAGCTTAAGTCTTGCGCTTTTCCAAGACCCACTGCATCCCGATCAGACCTCACATCCTAATCCGGACAAGTCGAAAATCGTTTTAGCCACAGAAGTCACAAAGAACACAGAGAAAAGCGAAAACTAAAATAGTTTTATTGACGCTTTCAAGCTCTTCTCTGCGCCTTATGTGCTTTTTGCGGCTAAAAATTCTTGCCATTTTTGGCAGAATTTTACTTGTAACTGACTAATAACGAAATCCTGGACAAACTTCGTATTTAGAGATTCGCTATCCGAAATTGATCCTCAGTGGCATGTCTGCGCGGCGCTGTGAACGGCGGTGCAGAAAAATAAAGGATTTTGATCATCCTGTTAGGGTTTTGCATATGTTCATAATTGATTTTTCCCAACGATTTTATTTCTTCTTTTTTTCATTCTTTCCCTGCATCCCCGCAGAATCCCGCCTTTGCCGCACGAACGCCAACTCCTCGTCGCGGTCCCTGACCAGGTTGTCCAGCTTCGCGTCAAGCAGCTCCGTGAGCAGCTTCCGATAACGAGGTCCGGGCGGAATGCCCATGGCCTTCAGGTCGTCTCCCGTGAGTATGACCTTGACGTTCCGGAGGTGGGTGAGGTAGAGGGAAATGTACTTCTTGGCCTGCTCCTGTTTTGCCTTGGCCATTATCAGGAGTATCGCTTCCGTATCCAGGGGATTGAGCAGCTCGTAGATGCGGCTCGGGGGGAGCTCCGGCTCCTTGTAGAACACATACAGCACGTCCCGATACCGGGCCCGAGCCTGCAGTATACGCTCCCGGGTCCTCGCGGGTGCGGCAAGCCGTTCAAGCGCCTCCGCAGCCGCCGCATCTTTGATCCGGTCGAGAAGGCCGAGAAAATAGACGAACCATTTCTCGACGATCAGGTCCAAATAGAGGAGCCGGAACCAGGTGAGCGCCTCTCCGATGCCGCCGAACAGTCTCTCCACCTCCGCCGTCGCCTTCAGGTTCGGATGGATGAATTTCAGAAGATCGAGGTCCTTCATCCGTTTGAGCACTTTCAACGGCTCGGCTTCGGAGAACAGGAGAATAAGCTCGGTGTAGATCCGCTCTCCCGTCAGCTTATGGAAAAGCTTCATGTTCACCGCGGATTTGATAAGGTTCAAGGTATGTTTGCTCAGGCGGAAATCGAACCGCTGCTCGAAACGGATGGCCCGGAGCACGCGCGTGGGATCTTCCACGAACGAGAGGCTGTGCAGCACGCGGATGGTCTTCTCTTTGATATCGATCAGGCCGCCGAAAAAATCAATGAGTTCCCCATAGCGCTTCCGGTTCAGCCGTACGGCAAGCGTATTGATCGTAAAGTCGCGGCGATAGAGGTCCTTCTTGATGGACGAGAGTTCCACGGTGGGCAGGGCCGCGGGAGATTCGTAGTACTCGAGCCGGGCCGTCGCGATGTCAAGCTTGAGGCCGTTCGGGAGCACGACGACCGCGGTGCCGAACTTCTGATGGACCTTCACGCGGCCCCCCGCCCTCTTGACGATCATGCCCGCGAAGGTAATGCCGTCGCTCTCGACCACGATATCGATGTCGAGGTTCGTCACGCGCAGGAAGAGGTCGCGCACGATCCCGCCCACGAGGTAGACCGGGAACCCGGCCTCGTCAGCCAGTTCCCCGACGGTCCTGAGCGCATCGGACACCTCCGTCGGCAGACGCTCTTCGATAAGTCTCCTGACGTTCCTGACCGATCTGAGCACGACATCCTCGGACTCGGGGACCTCGGCAAGACGTTCTTCGTGCAGGGACCGCAGAAGGTCCGTGCGGGTGATCGCGCCCACGAGCGCGCCGCCCTGGGCGAGCACCGGGATGAACCGCTGGTGCTCTTCGATCATGATCTTCTCAACCTGCGCCATGGGCATGTCGGGAGACGCCGTCGGGCCTCCCGTGGTCATGAACTCCTCGACCTTCTGATCGCCGAGTCCGTGGAAGAGCGCCTTCTGCACCACCTCGCGCGTGATGATGCCCTGGAACTTTTCGCCGCGCTCGATCGCCAGGACGTTCACGCTGAACCGGGTCATGGCCTCGCCCGCATCGTGGATGGTGCAGCCGACGGGGACGGTCTTGACCGGCGAGGTCATGATCGCGCTCGCGACCTGGCCGGGTTTGATGTGATGTTTGAGGATATCGATCAGGCGCTCCAGGGTCTGTAAATGCGTCATGTCCTTGACCACCGCGGACGCGGCCGTGGCGTGTCCGCCGCCGCCGAGTTCCTCAAGCACGAGGCCGACGTTCACCTGGGGGATCCTGCAGCGGGCGATAACGTGCGTCTTGTCTCCCATCTGCACCACGAGGAACAGCACATCCAGGCTTTCCATGTCCCGGATCTTGTGCGCCAGACCCGCGAGGTCCGGGACGAAGTGCTGGATCGCCATGACCGTGATCACGACATGGACTCCGTTGATATCGTAGCTCTTCGCCGATTCGATGAGGCTGTTCAGGATCGCGATCTGTTCAACGGTAAGCTCACGCGAGATGAAGTCCGAAACGATATTGAGCTGGGCGCCCTGCCCGATGAGATAGGCCGCGGCCCAGAGGTCGCGCTCGGTGGTGGACACGAAGCTGAGGGAGCCCGTCTCCTCGTAGATACCGAGGGCGAAGATCGTCGCCTCGAGCGGGGTGATCGGGACCCCCTTTTGCTTGAGCAGCTCCACCATGATCGTGGTCGTGGCCCCCACCTCCTCCACGACTTCGAGTTCGCCCCTGATGTCGCTCTCGGTCTGCGGGTGGTGGTCGTAGATGTGCACCGAGATGCCGGGCAGCTTGAGCGCTTCGGAAAGCTTGCCGAGCCGAGTTGGGTTCCGGTTATCGACGATAATGAGACGCTCGATGCGGTCCACGTCGATCTTCTTGAGGCGATCGACCTCGATGGCGTAGAAGGTGGATTCGAGGAAAAAGTCCCGCATGCTCTTCTCCTGGGAACCCGGGAACACAAGACGGGCGTTGGGATAGAGCTTCTTCGCCGCGACCATGGAGGCCAGGGCGTCGAAATCAGCGTTCGTATGACTGGTGATGATCTCCATATTATAAAACAAGCACCAAATCCCAAGCATCAAATTTCAAATAATATTCAAATCACAAAATCCAATTTTCAAAACGTTTGGAATATCTTTGTTGAGATTTTGAACTTATTTAGTTACAAAAGAGTAAAATTCAACCCAAAATGGCAAGATTATTTCGCGCAAAGACGCAAAGGACGCAAAGAAAAGCTTAAACTACGGCTTGCTTTTGGTTTAAACTAAAAAAAAGATTTTGACTCAAGTTTCCCTTTGCGCTCTTAGCGGCTTTGCGTGAGATGCCTTTTTGTTCCGGCTTGTCCGGTTTAGGATTTGTTATTTGTCATTTGAAATTTGCCTCTCCTCAACCCCTCGGGTGGTACTTCTCATGGACCTTTTTGAGCCGCTCCCGGGAAACGTGGGTATAGATCTGCGTGGTGGAAATATCGGAATGCCCGAGCATGGCCTGGACTGCGCGGAGGTCCGCCCCGTTATCGAGCAGGTGCGTGGCGAAGGAATGGCGGAGGGTATGGGGCGAGATGTTCTTTCCGATGCCCGCCTGCCTGGTATACAGTTTTATGCGCTCCCAGAACGATTGCCGCGTAAGACCTCGCTGTTTCGCGCTGATGAACAGGTACTCGGAATTTCTGCGCTTGA
>JBGPIG010000164.1:0-6129 GCA_041484745.1 Nitrospirota bacterium
CAGACAAGGAAAAGAGGGGACAATCCGATGAGTAAGCACATGAGCAGAAGGAAGTTTCTCAGGCTATCTGCAAAAGCGGGCATCTATACCGGCGTAGCGGCATGCCTGCCGTGGGGGTGCAGCAGCAGTAGCAGCAGTAACGGAATATCGAGTCCGTTCGGCAGCAGTCCGACGACCATTCGCAAGTTCGTGACGAGTCTGCCCGGAGTTGGCCCGTCGGGCGCCAATAACATCGGCCAGTACCTGCCGCTTGCAACCAAATCCACACAGACCTTTGCAGGCTTATCCACGGATGTTTATAATCTCGCGGTAGCTCAGTACGCGCAAACGATGCATCCCGACCTGCCCAAGGCAACAACATTCTGGGGTTATCACGACATTGCAACCAATGACCGGCAATACCTGGCCGGCGTGATCGTCGCCAAGCGGGGCACGCCGGTGATGCTTAACATCAGCAATCAGCTTCCGAATAAGTCCATTATCCCGGTCGATCCCACTACCATGGCTGGTCCAAACGGACTCATGGTCAAAGACCTGCCGCTCAACCGTATTGCCAACCATGTGCACGGCGGTTTCTCCCCATGGTTCAGTGACGGCACCCCCATGCAATGGTTTGATCCGAACGGATTGACCGGCCCCAGTTTTATGAACGTACCCGGCACGAGTCCGGCAGCCGGCACCGCGACCTATTACTATCCAATGGACCAGAGCGCCCGCTTCCTGTGGTACCATGACCATGCCATGGGGATCACCCGCACCAACGCGTATTCGGGCATTGCTTCAGCGCTTATCCTCATTGACGATTTTGAGCTTGGCCTGGTTGATCTGGGCCTTCTTCCCGACCTCGTCGGAATTCCTCTGGTCATCCAGGACAAGAGCTTTGTAGCGCACAATATTCTGGATATCGATCCTTCATGGCAGTGGGGCGAGCCCGGCGATCTCTGGTATCCCCATGTGTACGTTCCTGAAATTTTGACCGGCGGTATAGAAAATCCGAACGGAAAGTGGGACTGGGGCCCGACCGTGGTCCCCCCGGCTCAGAACACCCTGCCGTTGCCAACGCCCATCTCGATCATACCCGAGGCTTTTTTCGACACCATCCTGGTCAATGGAGGGATCTACCCGTATGTGAACGTGCCGCCGAAGCGCGTCAGGTTCCGGGTATTGAACGGGTCGCAAGCCCGCTTCCTCCACCTGAACCTGTACACCGAGGACTCATCTAATCCCGGAGAAGCGAAAGTCGGCACAGCCGGCCCCATTATGTACCAGGTCGGTACCGAAGGCGGTTTTTTGCCCGCGGTGGCGATCCACGACAACAAAACATCGATACCTCTGGATCTTGTCTCAGATTCCTCTGGAGATTCTGCCAACCCGGATGGCCCCTTTAACCTGTTGCTTGCTCCAGCGGAGCGTGCCGATATTATCGTTGACTTTAACGGCGTTCCTGCCGGCACTTCGTTTATTCTTTATAACGATGCGCAGGCACCGTTCCCTGGAGGAGATGACATAAACGACTACGCAACCGGAGTCAAAGACCGCCCGTCCACGAGCGGAAACCCGGCCACGAAGTTAGGTTATGGCCCGAATACGCGGACCCTGTTAAAGATCGTCGTTACCTCCGGTTCCGGGGACAGCGTAAGTACGTCAACATGGCTTGGCGACATGAACACGAAACTGAAGACCAATTTCCTCACCGGAAATCAGCCCGGATTACTTTTCAACAATGGGGACCCATCAGTTCCGGCATTTCCGTTTTCAGGAGTACCTGACCGCATGTTGACCCTGAACGAGGATTTTGATGAATACGGCCGCCTGATCCAGACAATGGGAACTACCAACAGTCAGAGCCTCAATAACCAGGGAATCAACACTTGGGGGCTGCCCTATCTCTCGACAACGACCGAATCTCCGGCAGCAGGGTCAACCGAGGTCTGGCAGATCTACAACCTTACCGGCGACACCCATCCCATCCACTTCCACCTCGTGAATGTACAGATCATCCAGCGGCAGCCGTTTACCGGGGATCCATCGCAAGGGTTCACCTTCTCCGGGTCCGCGATGCCGCCTGATCCGAACGAGATCGGTTGGAAAGAGACTGTCCGGATGAACCCGGGAGAGGCAACCACGGTCATAATGAAATTTGGCCTGCCAACATTGCCGACGGCGGCCATGACCAATGCTGTAAGCCCCAGGACCGGCGGGCACGAGTATGTCTGGCATTGTCATATCCTTGAACATGAGGAACATGACATGATGAGGCCCCTTGTGGTTATATGACGATCGCGAAGTCAATCGCCTTCGTGAGGAGTGATCGGTCAGCACCCCGTCTTCAAAGAGCAGCTTGCACATTGGCTTAAGGATGAACCGTAAGTTCAGCTTAGACCTTGAAGTCGTAGTAATAACCTATTTCTGAAAAAAGGAGGTGAACATTATGGGATCGAAGCTTAAAAAAGTTGAATGCGATCCAAAATGTGGCTTTATGATACAGAGCCATGACGAAAAAGAAATCGTCCAGATTGCGACGCAGCATGCAAAGACGTCGCACAATATGACGATTACTGAAAAAGATGTGAAAGCGATGATGAAAGATGCCGCATAGTTCAGACGATGGTCCCATTGATTGGGATAAATCAGAGATCGGACCCGTTAGTCGTGAAGTTCCGTGTAGCAAAAGCCGCAAAGGAGGCAACCCTCGGGGAAAAATAGTCAAGTCCTCTGCTGACTACTTTGCCAAGCCCACTCCGGACCGAGTGGGCTTTTTTCATTGATAGTCTGAAACCTGGGTTATTGTCACACCGTTAGAATAGTCGAGAAAAAAGATTCATTCGTGAATAAATTGAAAGCCAATGCATAACCACAGAGTCACAGCGGCACTGAGAAGGGCTCGAGGACAATGAGAGGCTTAAGCACACTGTAATTCGTTACTCTAGTTGGAATGATACGATTCACAAAACGCTACGCTTGGTAATCTGTTATAAAGTACAAGCCAATACTCTGTGTCTCGGTGCTTCCGTGGTAATAAAGCTTTTTCAACTGAAATACAAATGAAGCAGAATAAACAGCCAAACCGGTGAACAGCGCCGATGATTCAAGGCATCAGCCTTTTCTGATCTGGCAACTCTTGAACGTCTCCTCAATCTCCTCCTTCAGCCTGTTGAACTCTCCCTTGCCTTTTGTTCTGATCACGACCCTCCGGTAGCCCTCCTTTACTCCCTCATAGGACGTAAGTATCCCCTGGAGCCGGTAATTGTGCCTCCGGATGATGTCCGCCACTTCCTTGATCGATCCCGCCCGGTCCTCGATCGTCACGCAGATGCGATGGCCGCCATGGCGGACCCCGGTGATGTCCACGAGGGCGCGGAAGATGTCCTTGTCGGAGATGATGCCGACGAGATGCCCCTGTTCGAGCACGGGCAGGCAGCCGATATTATGATCGAGCATGATCATGGCCGCTTCTTCGACCGGCGCATCGGGGGCCGTGGTCACCACCTTGGTCTTCATCACGTCCTTGATAGAAGTTTTCGCGAGGAGGTAGTGGAGCTCGTAGATATCGAGCGTCGTTGCCTTGGAGGGCGTGTATTCCTTGATATCACGGTCGGAAAGGATGCCTTTGAGCTTGTCGTTCTTCATGACAGGCAGGTGCTTGATGCGATGTCCCTTCATCATTGAGATCGCATCGGACAGATAATCATTGGGATACAGGATAATGACCTTTTTCGTCATCCAGTCGGATACGTACATAATCACCTCCGGTAAGAAACAAATTTCAAATGTAACTGCTCAGGCCAATACATTGTCCGCAGATTACACAGATTGCTCAGATTAAAGCAAACTTGAGAGCCTGTTGCACGAATGCTGATTTAGGACGATTTGTCATTCTGAACGTAGTGAAGAATCTCGTTCTCCAATCAGTTACGAGATCCCTCGCTTCGCTCAGGGTGACGAAATTGGGTTTTGCAACAGCTCGAGAATTAAATCATTAATAGTCTGCGTCCATCCCATCTGCGAAATCTGCGGATAAAAGGTTTATTCTCTGGAACCTCATACTCCCAGATACGCCGTTTTCACATGCTCATCACGCATTAACGCCTGGCCCGTGCCCTGCATGACGACCCTGCCGTTCTCAAGCACAAAGGCGCGGTCAGCGATCGCAAGGGTCTGCTTTACGTTCTGTTCAATGATCAGGACCGTGGTCCCCTGCTCCCGGATCTTTCTGATGATGTCGAAAATTTCGCGGACGAGGATCGGCGCAAGTCCCAGCGACGGTTCATCGAACATCATCAATTTCGGCATCGCCATCAGGCCCCTGCCGATAGCTACCATCTGCTGCTCCCCCCCGGAGAGCAGGCCGGCAGGTTGTCTGCTGCGTTCCCGCAGCCGCGGAAAAAATCTGAACACCGTCTTCTTGGTCATTTCCCGTTTTGCTTTTGCTTCTCCGCGAAGTGATCCCATGTCGAGGTTTTCCTCCACGGTCATCTCGGTGAAGAGCCTCCGCGCCTCGGGGCAGTGGGCTATCCCCAGCTCGATGAGCCTGAAGGGCTCGACCGTGTGGATCGGCGTCCCTTCGAACAGGACCGATCCGGCACGGGGCCGAAGGAGCCCGGAGACCGTCTTAAGCGTTGTTGATTTCCCCGCTCCGTTCGCGCCGATGAGCGCGACCACCTCACCCTTTTTTACCTCAAAGGAAACATCCCAAAGCACCTGGACGTCTCCGTAGAAGACATCTATGTTCCTTATCTCAAGCACTCTGCGCCTCTCCCAAATATGCCTCGATCACGAGGGGATTGCCCCGGATCTCCAGCGGTGCGCCCTCGGCGATCTTCTCGCCGTAGTTCAGCACCACGATCCGGTCCGATATGGCCATGATGACCTTCATGTGGTGTTCGATGATCATGATGGTGACGCCCCGGTCCTTGATCATGCGTATGATACGGATAGACTCATCGAGCTCGGCGGGATTCAATCCGGCAAAGGACTCGTCGAGGAGGAGCAGTTCCGGCTGCGTGGCAAGCGCTCGAGCGATCTCGAGCCGTTTTCTCTTGCCGAGCGGCAACCCCCTGGATATCACGTCGCGATCGTCATACAGCCCCGTGAACCGGAGGGAATCGCGCGCGATCTCCACGGCCTGACGTTTATCTCGCGCGCGAAGAAACGACGAGGCAAGGACGTTGTCGAATACGCTCATCCGCTGCAGCGGCTTCACCACCTGAAAGGTCCGGGCAATGCCGTGCCGGCAGATCTGATGGGGTTTGAAGCCTGATATTCTCTGGTCCTTGAACAAGACCTCGCCCCGCGAAGGATGATAAAAACCATTCACCACGTTGAACAGGGTCGTTTTGCCGGCGCCGTTCGGCCCGATGAGCCCGAGGATCTCGCCTTTCCTGACCTCAAAGGAAACATCCTTGATCGCGGCCAGGCCGCCGAAGAACCGGGAGACTTTTTTTACCTCGAGGAAGCTCATGACGGCCTCCGTGCGAGTCCGATCAGCTTCTTCAGTTTTGAAAAATCTCCAACGATGCCGTTGGGCAGAAAGATGATGATGACGATCAGCAGGATACCGAAGAAGGTATGGTGCGCGGTACCGAGCGCCGGGATGGACCTGATGGCTTCCGCAAGGACCACCATGATGACGGCGCCGACGATGGGCCCCGAGAACGTGGCCACGCCGCCGACCATAACGACCATGATGGCGATGATCGAAATGTCGTGAAGCGCGAATACGACCTTCGGGTCGATGTACCCCATATAATTTGTGTAGAACGCGCCGGCGAAACCGGTGATCATTCCGCTCAGGCAGAGCGCAATGGTCTTATACAGTGTCGTATTGATGCCAAGGGACTCCGCAGCGTCCTGGTCCTCCCGGATGGCGACAAAGTAATAGCCGAGCTTTGACTCGATGACCTTTTTCACGAGCAGGTACGACAGGGCGGCGATCGCCAGGATGATGTAATAGTACGGGGTCTTCTCGATCCAGCTCCGTTCGCGGATCATGATGCCGAGGTCCCCGCCGGTAATGTCAACAAGGTTCTCGGCCACAATCCGGAGGATGACGCCGATGGAGAGCGTGGCCAGGGCGAAGTAGGGGCCGCGCAGCCTCAGGCAGATGTAACCGATAACGAGGGAGAAGAG
>JBGPIG010000165.1:0-6120 GCA_041484745.1 Nitrospirota bacterium
AGCGCGCCGTCGCCGAAGATGCTGGCGTAAAAGTCCGCGAAGGTCCTCCCAGGCTCCGGGGTGACCGTGTTGATGATCTGGAACATCCTCGGTACGAAACCGCACTGCTTCTGCATGTACGCATTCACTTCGTCCAATGTCATCTTCTTGTCAGCCATGTCTGTTTCCTCCTTGTGCCCTGACACTGTCTGCGCCGGGGAAAATAACTTCTTGAACTCGTCCAAAATTCCCATTGGAGCTACCTCCTCTCACTCCTTTCTGATGCTGCTTCACCTCCTTTTCGCTAATATTTCCATTCGTGCGCCACCTGGATGAACTTCTGGATATTCTCATACGGCACGGTCGGGGGTATGTCGCACCCCGGCATCAGCACGAACCCGCCGTCGGTCCCGGCCGCCTTGATGATGTCCTTGCAGGCGTTCTCCACGTCCTGCACCGAGCCGTTCAGCATGGTCTTTACGGGGTCCACGTTTCCGCCGAAGCACATCTTGCCGTGCAGCGCCTCTTTCGCTTTGGCGATGTCCGTCTTGTGGTCCAGGCTGATGCAGCTTGCGCCGGTCATCGGAAAGAGATCCAGCCGGTCCGTGGTGTTGCCGCAGATGTGGACCAGCGTATGGACACCTTTTGATTTGGCCCAGTCCGTGAACTTCTTGAGCGCCGGCACGGCGAACTTCTCGAACTGCTTCTTCGAAATGAGGTCGCCCGACGCCGTGGGGTCCGCGAGGCTGATGACCTCAAGGGTTTTGTCCGCGACGATGGGCTCGTAGAGATGGATCAGGAGATCGGTTGCGAAGTCGACCACCTTCTCGACAAAAGCCGGTTTCTTGAACGTGGCCTTCATCATCGTCTCTTCGCCCACGAGCCGTGCGCCGAGGGTAAAGGGACCCCAGGCCGTCATGGTCACGACATAGTTGTTGCCGATCTTCGCCTTGGTCTGGCGCAGTGTTTTTATGACGGTCGTGATCACCTCGTCCTTGTCGAGGTCGCTGAGCTTGAGCTTCGCAAGGTCCTCCTCGGATGAAACAAAGTGGTTCTCCAGGTCCGGCGCGCCCATCTCGCGGAACTTGATCTTCCCGCCCAGGGCCGACGCATGGAAGTTGTTATAGCCCGAGCCCGCGTAAACGATATCGCACTTAAGCGTCTCGCTCATGGCGACAAGCATGTCGGCCATCTTGTTCGCGTCCCGCGAAAGGGCCTCGAACGACGTCCCGTGCCGCTTGATGCTCCACATGCCCGCGCCGAACAGGGTCACCGGGAGCCGGTCGGGCTTCCCCCCTTCATATGCCTTGAGGATCACTTCTTTCGGTGTCATAGCCTCTCCTTTCGTACCACGTGGAATCACACCATCAAATCGCGATGCTGTGGATCGTTTTTTTGAGTTCTTCAAGGTCCAGCAGAGGCCCCATGGTGGCGGCTTGGTCCTTCTCCCCTTCGCTTCCCATGATCACGATGGGCATACCGGGCGAGACGGACCTGATGACCTGCGCCGCCTCCTGGGCGGACATGCCGAAAGGCTCGGAATCCACGATGACGAAATCGTAGGATCTCAAAAGCACCTTCTTGACGGCAAGGGCGGGATGCTCGACCGTATCAACGGTGTAACCCTCGTCACGCAGAACGCCGTAAACGTTCTTGATCAGCAGGGGATTGGAAGAGCAGAGAAGAATGTTCTTCATAGCATGTATAAATTGCAATCGGTGTGCCATTGATTCGGGCTGAATCAGGGAACAAGTGCTTTCTGTAGAGACGGTGAAACAGCAGTGGCTCGCATATGACGGCCGCAGCATGGCACCACTAAAATACTTTCGTAATTCCGCGATATACGGCCATTGTGGTTATTCAGCGGATCAGTTCAATAACCAGTGAGATAAGAAGGAAGAACACCGTGGAAACTAAAGTCAGAGATTGAGGTAATCTCTAACGACAGGATAGCAGCATAATGCCCCACGCTGCGGGTAATTATTACCCAGAGTTACTGCTCGCTCAAGACTGCCGAGCGGATGCGGCGACAAGCGCGTCTGCAACCTAAGAACTATCATTTATTCATTATGACGACTGGGACAATTTGCTCCCGCAAATAGGAACTTCTTCCAATATACAAAGACCCGGCTTCCTGTTATATAGTAATCAACAAATAACAATCGAAAGGAGAAACGGAGATGAAAACCATGCTAGGCTATAAGGGCGGTACCAGAGTCGGGAAGGGGACGTACTGGGATTTGGCGAACGGGCAGAGGATCGATGTTGATCAGGAAGCTATTTTGCGTGGAGCGGATTCGTCCACCTATTTCCGCGTCCCCACAGGCATCATGCTGATCGCCGGACCGATTATCGGCTTGTTCTACGTGCTGTGCCTCCCGTTCATCAGTATCGCAACGGTCGCATCGCTCGCAGCGGGAAAGATTGCTAACGGCCTGTTGGGTCTCGTCGGCACGAGCATGTCGTTTGAATGGCGGCCCAAGGAAGCGTACCTTTCGGGCAAGAAGAAGGGCAAGAAGGAGCCAAAATAGCGTAGATACCCGTGCGCATGGGGCGTGCGGATTAACAATATCAGGCGGAGGAAGCTCCGCTGGAATTTAAGGAGGAAGAACCATGGTTACACTTTTTGATTTCATGACACATGTAAAGGGAATTGAATACCTCGTATCCGTCGCTTCCATCGGCGCGTTTATGATCTTTTGGGAGGTCCTGAAGCCCAAGCCGTTCGCCACCGTCGTCAACACCGGCAGGGAGGATTGGCAGCATATCCAGCAGACCGGGGGCATCATGAAGTACGCCGGCAAGATAGCGGCCGCCCCGTTCATCGGGGCGATGTACGTCGTTATGCTGCCAGTGGGATTTTTCTTCATGGTGCTGGCCGAAGTCGTGAACCTGGCCGTAAAAGGCGTATCCACCCTTATGGGAAAGGACATGTCCTTTGATTGGAATCCTGTGGAAGCTTATTTCACGGGCAAGAAACGGAAACAGGCTGAGGCCGGCAAAGACGTAAAGAAGTAGATTCGCCGCAGCCAAATGCGACGATGGGGACGGATCTATAAGAGAAATGCCCCGCATCACCGTGGTCTTGAGCTTTCGACTACTCGCCGCAGCGCATCTCATCTGAGCGCTGCGGCAGCCTCGGATCACCGCTTAACGGTATGGGCGTTTCTTTTTTGTTGTGCCCCATTTGATATAAGAAAATCGGCAACCGCATCTACTGAGTCATCTTTAAACTTCATGCCGGCTGTGTATATTGTGATGCTTTCCCCGTTGGTTCTCTTTTCCATCCCGCTGAGCTCTGAACGAACTACAATGCCTGCAACATTGAGGGTCTTCTCTTTATCCTGAAGCTTGATTAATAACTCCTTGCCGATATTAAGTCTCCGGTCTGCTTTTAAGGCAACACCTCCTAGACTGATATCAAGTATCTCAACTTTGTTGGACAAACTCATTTTGCCCGTTATTCCGATTGGATCCAGTCTATATCTTTTATGACGCCTCTCTTGCTGCATAATCTTTCCCTCTCAAGTTTCCAGAATATGTGCGATCAATCCATCCGACACGTACCACTCGATGGATTTTCCTCCCTAGGCAGGAGCAACAGTAAGTACTTACTCCGAATGCTAAACTTTTTATGCTTGCTAAGCAAGGCAATAATCACATTTGTCTGATCAGTTGTTCAAAATATGATTACCATTTAATCTCTATTTATAGTTGCCGGGTTCGCGTCATAAAGGATGTCTTATACATGGGCTCGATTATCAGGCGTCGGATAAGACGAGCAGCATCTTTCTTTGCCTTTTCGTAGCTCAAGTATAGCACAGCACGATCACATTTTGGAAAGGACGTGCACGGCGTCATCATCTTCGTATCTTCCCGCCTGCCGACTGAAGGGGTCAGTCGGTTTCGATTCGACTGTTTTTGTCGGCGACATCAGATTGCGAGTCAGAGGCCGTTTGACGGGCCACAAGGAGGAAACCGCAAAATATCAGGATAGTAACACAGGCGACGGTAAATGCCAAAGATGTCCCATGCCACAGTCCATTAAACCAACGATTGAACTCATCGGCAAGCACAGCGGCTTTTCCGCCGTAGAGTTCCAAATTATGGACATACACCTTGGATGTTTCGGGAGCAATCGCATAAACATTCCCACCCGCAAGATCATAACCCGCGGCATATCCGGACTCATTTTCTGCCGTCAAATAAATCAATAGAGCACTGCCCAAACCGACCATCAGGATAAGACCGCCGATGAAGTAAAGGCGTGTTTGCTGCTTTATATGTTTCCATCTCATATTGTGCCTGCTCTATCCGTGCTTTATTTATTTACGCGCCCTTCAGAAGGATACCATACCTCTTTCTCAATAAAATACAAGATGAAAGCTTCTGAACAGCAGGCCCATAATGGGGTTCGACCTGATCGGCGTAATCTGCGAAATCTGCGGAGGCTGTTTGTACCTGAGCAGTGACGACTTCCCTTCTAAGACAGCTTCTTGATGAGTTCCCGTACAGTTACGAAAATATCCCCAACGATCGGGTGAACGCGCGGTGCAGGGCGGCTCTGGTTCAGTTTCATAAGCGGCGCATCACTGTCCTTGTTGAAACAGAGAATGTCCGCGCGCGTGCCGAGGTAATCGGTATGCTGCGGCGCGCCGGAAATACCGAGGGCAATGATGAGTTTCGGGTTCACCCGTACGCCGGTCTGGCCGATCTGCGCATCGAGCGGCAGAAGTTTCAGGTCCTGCGTCACCTTGCGCGTTGCGCCGAACATCGGCAGCAGCCCCATAGACTCGAGCTTTTTCTTGAGCTCCTGCGCCAGTTCAAGGCCCGTACGGTCCCTGATGCCGTAGCCGAGGTCGATGATCACGTCGGCCAGCGAGAGCGACGGCCCGGCTTCTGACGGGAGTGCCATAAGCCATTCCGTCTCGATCGTGAAGTCCAGTGCAGCTGCAGCGAATCCATCCTGCGCTGATGCAGCAGGGAACTCCGCATCCCGAGGCACGGTGATGAACGCCGCACCCCCTTTCAGCAACTCCCTCCTGATAAGCCGGTTGTCGTATACGGGCAGCGAGAGGACCTGCGATGCGGCGTCGTGCCCGGTCAACTGGGAAACATTGCCGAAGACCTGAATTTTTTTTGAGGCAAGGGAAGTTTCGCCTGAGACGAATCCGAAGGCCCCGATCCAATAGTCGCCTGCCACGACCAAGGGTGTGTGCGTTGTTTTCAGAATGAGCCGGAGGGCCTCCCGTTTCCCCTCGATCGAGAGCATGCCGTCCCCCGTGTTGATGCAGGAGGCTTGATTTGCCCCGTTCGCCCGCGCAACACCCAGAAGCGCCGGCCATATATCCCGCGGCGCGGGGATGAGGGCGCGCACCTGTCTTTTGAACGTCCCGGCAATCTGCCGGCTTGCTCTGAGCACGGCAACATTTGATCTGTGCTCGCGCGGATCGAGCAGTGCGCAGATCGCGCCGTCGTCAACAAGCCTGCCGCGGCCAACCTCACCGGAATAAGCCTCGTCGCGTCCGGAGCTCGCCGCCGCGACATAGGACTTGAGATGTTCCGCCGCAGCCGTCACCGACGTTGCCGTTATTGTCTTGACCGCAGCTCGCGCCGGCATCTCAAAACGGGGAGGAGCGGCCACGGCTTCCTTGGAGGAAAACTCCATCACCATGATGGGCGCTGACGCAGATGCGACGGCTGCAGCAATGTCCTGTGTCGTTTCAGCCGCGGCGCCGGTGGTGGAGAGGACCGCCGGCGGCGCAACACGTTCGAGCCCCAGGCCGTCCGTCCGCACTTCAATTCGCTCCCTTTGATGGTGCGTTCTCCCGAGACTTCCCGCGAGGTAAGCGCCGATGCCCTGGTCTCCGTTCAAACAATGCGACCCAATGAGGATAAGGTCGTACTGTTTAAACAGCTCGAGCGTACGGATAGCTTCCGCGAGTACTGCGGGCACGGTACTCTCAATGTTCAACCTGATCAAACGGTCCGCTTCTGCGCCTGCGGACCCGCAGAGAATGTGGTCATGCCGGGCCAGTCCCGGCATAAGCACATCTAAAGTAACATGCGTCGCGTTTCTCGCCTTGAGTTCAAGCGCCTGCGTAAGACCGGCAAGGTCAAGGGGATCAGGCATCCAGATTA
>JBGPIG010000166.1:0-6104 GCA_041484745.1 Nitrospirota bacterium
CTTGCCGCCGAGCAAGTCCTTCATGGTTCCTGATCCGTCGGCCTTGCCTTTACCAAAAAAATAAATGTACTTTTTCCCTGTTGCCATTGAACTGTCCTCCCTGGAAAAGTTTGATATCGTATTTTTATTTCGTTTCTTCAACACCTAAAACCAATCGAGAAAAATCTGCTATCTGAGAAAAGAGCCCGGTGATGCCGGCAAGAAGCGCCAGCCGGTTGTTCTTTACCTCAACGTCCTTATCCATAACCATGACGGTATCGAAAAACGCGTCCACCTGCTTCCTGAGCGATGCGATGTCGCTGAGTGCTCCCCGGAAGTCGAGTTGAGCGGTCTTTGCAACAGCCCTGTCCTTGACTATTTCCATGCAGTCCACGTGGCCGCGCGCGCCTGCCGCATTACCCTCGGTAATGCCCCTGACCTCGGCCGTGGCCTCATCCTCGATCGCGACTCTGGCCTTGATAAGCCCGCGCGCATTCTCACCGTTCAGTACGACTTTTTCCTGGATTACAATTTCGTCCTGTGCATGGCCAAAAACGCGGGCAACAAGTTCAACCACCGCGTTCTCACCGGCTTCGACCGCATAATCGATCGCGAGCTTGCCCACCCTGCCCGTGGTGAGCGTAAAGTCCGTGAAGTACCTGCCGTTCTTACGCACCTTAACCGCAAGCTTCGGAACGACCTCGATACCGCCGTACAGGCCGTGATAGTGGGTCTCGGAATACCGCATCTCGGCGTTCTCGCCGATGTCCACCACAGCATCCATGATGTGCCGGACCTTCTCGGCATTCGGGAAGATACAGTGGGCAATGAAGGTCGCCGAGGAATCTTTTTCAAGCGTAACATCCATCTTGATCTCCTGTGTGCCTTTTTTGTGGAGCACGCCGAAACAGAGGTGCACGGGTTTCCGGAGGTTCACGCCTTCATGCACCCGAACACGCGCAGTAATGCCTCTGCGGGTCTCTTGTGCGTCGACATCAAGCCCTTCAATGACCCTTGAGCTGAGTATGGAGTGTCCGCTCGCGGCAAGGTGAGCCGTCGCCGAGTCCGCAAGCGCGCCCCGGTCCCCACCGGCCTCTCCGAATGCCTTCATGAGTTCGTCGAGTTCAGACATAGTGACACTCACCTTTTGCGCAGGTCATACACTTCTGCGTTTTATAATGCTCTGCTACCCTTTCCGGGCTCCCGGAGCAGATGATCTTCCCATAACATATCTGGGACGCGCGGCCGGCAATCATAGCTATTTCCTCTCGGTGGGTGATGAGCACCACGGACGTGCCGTTCTTCTTGAATGCGTTTATCACATTAATAACGTCGTGGATCGAGAGCATATCGATGCCCGAATCAGGCTCATCGAGGACCGCAAGCTTTGGATTCAGCGCAAGCACCGAGGCCAGCTCGATCCTCTTGCGCTCGCCGCCGCTCAGGCATTTATCGACCATCCTGCCGAGGTACAACTCCGGCGAGAGGCCGACAAGTGATAGAAAAGTCTCGGGATCGGTCCCTGGGTGTTTCATGGTGAGATAATCCCTGACCGAGATGCCCTCGAACCGGACCGGCTCCTGCCACGCCATGGTGATGCCGAGCCGCGCGCGTTCGTGGATTGCAAGGTCGTTCACGATTGTTCCGTCCAATCGGATCTCGCCTGATGACGGCCGGTATCCTTCGCACCCCATTATAAGATAGGCGAGCGTGCTCTTTCCCGTGCCGTTCGTGCCGAGGAGCGCATGGACCTCGCCTGCTTCGATTGCAAGGGACAGTCCCGCGAGGATGGGCGTTCTCCCGTCCGGCCCTACTCCGAAGACAATGTTCTGTATATCAAGCAGCGGCATGTATTGACCTTTCTGTAACTATTCAGGTGAATAGCCTGACGGCCGAAGACTGAAGGTAAAAGATAACAATTGTCATCATTCACAAAAGGAAATCCGAACCAAAAAGGTCAGACCTCCGGTTTTACAACCTTCAGTCTTACAACCTTCAACCTGAATAGTTACACTTTTCTTAACCTAAAACACTCCTGCCTTATCATTATGCTATCCATCCCGCGATACCGTCAAACCAGCTCTTCTTAATACCCCAATCTCCTCGTCATCGTCGCCACAAGCATTGACACCACCAGCGCGCCTACCAGGATCATCATGGATATCGTGACGCTGTTCAGGAGCGCCGGATTCACCAGCAGCACCCCTCCCAGCCCGAGCATCATGGTCCCTGATATTAGTTTCAATACCCGACCCTGCCATTCAGAAAGTTTCCTGCTCCCGAGCGTAATCGTGAACGCGAGGACAATGATCAAAAGGGGGATGACATAAACGATATTATAGAGCACAAGATACAGATAATACGTCGTCGTTGAAAGATGCTGAAGCGTAAGTATCCGCGTGAACACCATGGGGAAGCCGGCCGTACACAGCAATTCATAGGAATTAGCCACGATGGCCAGCACCGTGGTGCCTACGAGGATCGACGGCAATGACGTCGCCCTCATCAGCCGTCTCATCCGGTCGAACAGCCCCGGCTTTGCGCTGTCGGGGATCGTAAGCGACAGGCCTTGCTTGAACATGAAAAAGTCCTTGATATTGATCCCTGCGATGATCACTGAAATCCCGCCGGCTATCGTGGTAATGACCGTGACCTGCCCCATGAACAGGAACAGGTTCAGCCAGGCAGCCATGAAGAGAAAGTATATGAACCCGGAGAAGAAGACAAAGACCCCGCCGATCAAGAGCATCTTGTTGCGTGACCGGGCATGGACCAGGAGCCCGAGCAGGGACAGGAGGACGAAAAACGCGCAGGGATTGAAGCTGTCCAGTCCCGCGATCACCAGCGTCATGATCGGGAGTGAGGTGCCCCGAGCATCGAGCTTGCCGAATAGGGGGATGTCCACTGACGTACCCTTGTCCCGCGGAACAGGGGCCCCTTCTGAAACAGAAGGAGCGGGGAAATTAGACTGTGCTTCTCCAGATCCCTCCTTGTTCAGGACGGTTCCCGGATCACGACATGGCATGAGACGGCATGTCCGTATCGCATCTTCGAGGGCGTGTTCTGTCTGGTTCGTAAAACCAGTGAAGACCTGTTCCCCGATGAACGTGGTCGGTACGCCGGAAACGCGCATACCACGGCCCTGAAGCATTGCTGACAATAAGGCCGCGTTCTGTTTGTTATACCAGACTTCATAGGTTCTCAGGTCCATCGTCGGATATTTCTTTTGTACTTCGCTGAGGAATTTTTTTTCCTGCTCACAGTGGGGACACCCCGTTCCCCAGAAGAAGTAGACCGTGAACGCCATTGCAGTCTGATCGCCGCGATCCGGCCCGGCTTTTGCTTGTGCGGCCGCGCGTGAAGAAGATTTATGTCCCGGTGAGGGCGGCAGCAGGAGACCGCTTCCCTGGGGATTGAGCTGTAAAAGGTTATTGCCCGGCTCAACGCATATGCCGCTGCTGTCCTGGACCGTTCCCTGAGCACACTTGTCTTCTTCCAGCGTTTCCACGGCAAAAGCCGGTGCAACCGCAAGGCACAGAAACAAGAATAACATCTTGAGAACTCGGGTTGGCCCCCAGAGCTCTCTGCGCACCGGGCAGGCAAGTATAACGATATTGAATGCGATCATGCTCCTATTTTAGCAAAAAAGCAGAGAGTATTTATCGAGAGGAGTGTACTTTGAAGGGATACGGGGACAGCATCGACCAAAAAAAACCGCCGCCCGATTGATCAGGCAGCGGTCCAGATTAAACCTTATAGATCAGCTTAACAACTGCTACAGGACGATCCGCAGGAGCTCGGCTGCATACCGGAAAGTATAAAACCCTGCCCCTCCTGGAAATCGATGTTTGTGCTCTTCAGCATTTCGTTCGCACGCTCTTCCAGAAACACCCTCAAACCCTGCAATTCAAGGGTCGCATCGCCTTTCAGGGCCGCTTTGGCTATGTCCATAGCCAGTGAGGGGCTTCAGCCGCCCGGAATGACGAATATTCTGACTCCGTCTCCGGCAGTCCCCTGCTTATCAACGACATCCTTGAACTGTTTTACTGCACTGTCTGTCAAACTTACCATACTTCCTCCTTCTTTGAGAAAAAACAAACTCAGGTAGTGGTTACTCGGAGAGCTATATTACCCTCATATTCGGATAATCGCAACTGTTTTTTTCAGCTCAAAGACTTCACGGATAATGCATTCAACATGGGCACACTATTGCCGGGATATTTTCCCCCCCGATATCATCAGCATATCAGCCAGGGAATCAATATCATACACCAAGGTGCCGGGAAGGAATCCTTTCCCCTCGCAGTACCGGACTATTTTATCAACATCATCCCTGAATTCCTCGCGCAGGGTCATGAGTTCTCCCGTCCCCTGACAGCCCTTGTGCCGCTGTTTCGCGAGGAGATAGATCTGCGCATACTCCCTGGCTTCATCTACCATCGCGGCAAGGCGACTATCCGATTTTGATGCGCTTAAAATAGTCTCAAGCATAGTTCCGCCGATTTCCTTTCGAACACAGCCAATCACAATGCCAGTCCGGGCCGGCACAGCAACTACCGGCCCGGACACAGGTGAAGCAGCTTCCTCAGGCAGCGCATCCGCAACCCTGGCCCGCGCCGCACTCTGCTGTTGCAGCGTCTGTACTTATCCCGGCCGCAAAGTCGTCCATCTTTGCCGCAGCGCCCTTTCTCACCGCCTTCGCCACAGCAATGGCAATGGCGATTTCCTCATCATCGGCCCCGGACTCGCGGGCCTTTGACACGTGATACTGAAGACAGGGCTGACAGTTGGCGGTTACTGATGCTCCTACAGCGATTAACTCCTTGATACGGGTGTCGAGCTTCATAGCGTGATACCTCCTTTTTTACTCTCTTAGACGGAGGCGCGCCCGGTAAAGATACACCCTCTTTGGATTTATTTGAATTCAAGCATCGCCGGCTTCCGGTCGCAGGACAGCTCATTGCGGGTGTCGCGATAGAGATGGCACGCCCGGTCCATGGACTTCTTAAGCTGTAACCGGGCCCGGTGCAGACGTATCTTGACCGTATCGAGGGACAGGCCGAGGACATCGCTTATCTCGGCATTGGTAAAACCCTCAAGATCGGCAAGCACCAGAACAGTACGGTAATTTCCAGGCAGGTCGTTCACCAGACCACGAATGCAGTCGGTCATGTCCTTTCGGATCAGGAGAGTATCGTGTAAAGGAGCGCTGTCCACAGCGGAATCTTCAGAGCATTCGCCGTCATCTGAGGCACCATGCTCTTGTCGCGCTGACTGTATGGTTGATGGTCTTCGAAAATAATCCATAGACGTGTTCGTCGCGATCCGGTATATCCACGTTGATAATTGGGACTCTCCGCGAAACCCATCCAGCGACCTGCTGATCTTTACAAATGCCTCCTGCGCAACATCCTCGGCCTCGGCGTCTCCTACGAGCCTTCTAAGGTAGCCGACGATCTTCGGATAGTACTCGCCATAGAGTGCCGGAAAGTCTTGTTGAGAATCGGACATAGAACACCCCTTCCAGATCAGTTTGCGTACTCAGATACTTGTTATGCCGATATAGGTCCCCGCAGCCACGAGCATTGCGCCGCTGATCCGCTTCGAGTACAGGGAAAAGTTTTTGATGCCCGTCGAACTTACAATGCTCTCGGTCAGCCCGATGGAAAGACCTGCAATGAAGATCAACGCGCAATGACCCACCGCGTACGCGAAGAGTAGCGATCCGCCGTATAGGATGTCGCCCTGCGTCGAGACATAGGCGAGGATCACGGCAAGCACCGGAGTTGCGCAGGGAGACGAGACGGTGCCGGTCAAAAGACCGAGGAGAAACGCGCCTGAGATGCCACGAGACTTAACCTGCCGCGTTTTCTGGAACGGGAACGGGATCGAAATGAGGCCCATAAGCTGGAGACCCATGGACACGGCGATTACGGCAAGACCGATATACAACCACCGGCCTGCAAAAGAAAGGAATTGACCCATGGCCGATGCCGCAGCGCCGAGGACCGTAAAGGTGATCGAGAGTCCAAGGATAAAGACCAAAGAGTAGATCGCTGCTTTCTTTTTATCCCCTTCTGAATAACCGCCCACATACCCGATGACCAGCGGTATGGCGGCAAGCA
>JBGPIG010000167.1:0-6096 GCA_041484745.1 Nitrospirota bacterium
AAAGGAAAGCTGTCTTTGCGGTTATCATGCAAGCACATCCAAAATTACCATGTATTAGAATCTCACTTCGGCATGAGAAAGTCAAGGTTATTGTTGACTGTGTTCTATCGCTCTTCCCAGAGACCGCAAATCCTGATAATGAAATCCTAAATATATTCGTAGTTAGGGATTGGATTCGAAAGTGATCCTCATCGGCGATGGGCTGCCGTGATCGCGAAGGGATGGAGGCGAAAATTCCATTGACTTCATTATCTTCTTCCCGTATTGTATACGCAGACAGAGCTGGGGGAGCCGCATGGCTGAGAGTCCTTTCTAAGGACGACCCTTGGAACCTGATCCGGGTAGTGCCGGCGTAGGGAAGGCGAGCAAATGACCATCACGAGCAACCTTTCGCGCCGTATCTCCGGATACGGCTTTATTTTTTTCGGGAACAGAGAAAAGCAACATGAACATTACCTTGAACGGTGAAAAAAAAGAAGTCCCCGACAACCTCACGGTCATCGGTCTGCTCGAGTCTTTGAATATTCAGCATCCGCGCGTTGCGGTGGAATTGAATTTGGAGATCGTGAAGAAGGACGGATACGCCACGACAACGATACAAGAGGGAGATAGCCTCGAAGTGGTAAGCTTTATGGCCGGCGGGGCGGCAGGAATCGCATAGTGCATGGTGCAAAGCGAACAGGACTTTACGCTATGCGAATTCAACATTCAACATTCAAAATACATAATTGAGGAGTGCGGTCATATGACTGATGACAAGCTGATCATTGCAGAAATTGAATTCAAGTCCCGGTTGTGGGTGGGGACGGGGAAGTACAAGGATTTTGCGGAGACGAAAAGGGCGATTGAAGCGTCGGGCACGGACGTAGTGACCGTGTCGGTGCGCCGGGTGAACATCATCGATAAGAGCAAGGAGAACCTGCTCGATTACATCGACCCGAAGAAGTACAAGATCCTGCCGAACACCGCGGGGTGCTTTACGGCAAAGGACGCGATCCGCACTGCCATGCTCGCGGCAGAGGCGGGAATCACGAAGCTCGTGAAGCTCGAAGTGATCGGCGACGAGAAGACCCTGTTCCCGGACAACGAGGCGACGCTCGAGGCGGCGAAGGTGCTGGTGAAGGAAGGGCTTATCGTGCTTCCCTATGTGAGCGATGACCCGATCATGGCGCGGAAGCTTGTAGAGATCGGCTGTCCCGCGGTCATGCCGCTCGCGGCGCCCATCGGATCGGGACTCGGCATCAGGAACCCGTACAATCTACGGATCATCATGGAGACCGTGAAGGTGCCGATCATCGTTGACGCGGGCGTGGGCACGGCATCGGACGTGGCATTTGCGATGGAGCTTGGCTGCGATGCGGTGCTTCTGAACACGGCGATCGCCGGAGCGAAGGACCCGATCGCGATGGCGGAGGCGATGAAATATGGAGTGCTCGGCGGTCGTCTCGCATACAAGGCGGGCAGGATCCCGAAAAAACTGTATGCTACTGCCAGCAGCCCGATCGAAGGGATGATCGGGTCATAATTTTTACCGCAGAGGGCGCAGAGGAGAAGCAAAGCTGAAATTACGTTACGGATGGACACGGATTAAAACTGAGGAAGAAGGCTTTTGACACTTTGTTACCTCTGCGTCCCTGCGGTGAAAGGAAGTTGCTTTGCCTGTTGACTTCAAACTTTATCTTATTACCGACCGCAAGCAGACGCGGATGCCTCTTCCCGATGCGGTGCGGCTTGCGCTCGAGGGCGGCGTAAGGTCGGTCCAATTGCGGGAAAAGGACCTGCCGATCAGGGAGTTGCTTGCCCTGTCACAGGAACTGAGGACTATAACGAAGGAGTTCAATGCCAAGTTGTTCATTAACGATCGCGTTGACGTGGCGGTTGCGGTCAATGCGGATGGAGTGCACCTTGGCCATCAGAGTATGCCTGTTGAGGCAGTCCGCAAAATAATCGGTAAGGACATGCTTATCGGTGTATCCACTCATAATCTGGAGGAAGCCAGGGCGGCGGAGGCTGGGGGGGCTGATTTTATAACCTTCGGACCAATATTCGAAACACCATCCAAGGCCAAACTTGGGATCCCAGTGGGGGTAGGTGCAATAATTAAAGTAAAAAGTGGTGTTAAAATACCAATATTTGCCCTTGGTGGCATTAATAGTGGGAATATACGTCAGGTTATGGTGTCCGGAGTAACCGGGGTGGGAATGATATCAGCGATAATGTCCGCTCAAGACATTAAGCAAGCTGCCGGCAAACTCATCGAGTTGATAGGCAGTGTATAACCACAGAGACACAGAGGCACGGAGAACGGCGCGGGGAAATTAGGGGTTTAAAGTCAATCCTCTGTGTCTCAGTGCCTCAGTGGTGAAAAAAGCTTTTTCAACTAAAATACGAAAGAACTAAAAATGTTATTTTAATAAAGGCAGTTTTCGCGCAAAGCTTTACCCCGTTAGAGATTCTTCGACTTGACGCGATTTCTAACGGGGCAAGAAGAACGCAAAGAAAAACGTAACTACCCAGGTCTTTTTTTATCCGCAGATTACACAGATTTCAGGGATTAAACCAAACCTGAATTACTGGTTTTCAAATCTGCGTGCATCTGCGAAATCTGCGGATTGACTAGTTTTTCATAGGGGTTATCTGTTTTCGTCCTTAAAACAGCCGAGTAGTTACAGAAAAACAAACGTACTTTTTTCTCTGTGATCTCTGCGTGCTCTGTGGCTAAATGCTTTTTTCAGGATCATCTGATCTACGCGAGGTGTAATATGACCCAGATACTCGAAGCGCGAAAAGGAAATGTCACTTCGGAGATGGAGGCCGTGTCCAGATCCGAGGGCGTGAGTGTTGACCACGTTCTCGAAGGCGTGGCGAACGGTACGATCGTCATCACCCGGAACAACAGGCATACGTCGATCACTCCGCTCGGCATCGGCAAAGGTCTCAGGACCAAGATCAACGCGAACATCGGCACATCCAAGGACCGGATGTCGATCGAGGATGAGATCGCGAAGCTCAAGGTCGCGGTCTCCGCTGGAGCGGACGCGGTCATGGACCTTTCGACCGGCGGACCGATCATTGAGATCAGGAAAGAGATCCTCAGGCATTCCACGGTCGCCATCGGCACGGTACCGATCTATCAGGCCGCGGTCGAGACCGTGGGACAGGGCAAGGCGATCGTACAGATGGACCCGGAATTGCTGTTTCGCGTGATCGAGGAACAGGCGCAAGAGGGTGTGGATTTTGTGACGGTGCACTGCGGGGTGACCATCGCGAGCGTGGAACGGCTCAAGCGCCAGGGCAGGATCATGGACGTCGTGAGCCGCGGCGGCGCGTTCCACCTTGAATGGATCATCTGTAATGAAGCGGAAAATCCGCTCTACACGCAGTACGACCGGCTTATCGAGATCTGCCTGAAATACGATGTGACGCTCTCGCTCGGGGACGGTATGCGGCCGGGGTGTCTCGCCGACGCCACGGACCGGGCCCAGATCGAGGAGTTGATCACGCTCGGCGAGCTGCGCGATCAGGCGCACGAGGCCGGCGTGCAGGTCATGATCGAAGGGCCGGGACATGTGCCGATCAATCAGGTTGAGACGAACATCAGGATCCAGAAAGAGCTGTGTAAAGGCGCTCCGTTCTATGTGCTCGGACCGCTCGTGACTGATGTGGCGCCCGGCTATGACCACATAACCTCGGCCATTGGCGGCGCAATCGCCGGGGCCGCGGGGGCGGATTTTCTCTGTTACGTCACGCCGTCGGAGCACCTTCGGCTGCCGGACCTCGAAGATGTGCGGGAAGGCGTGATCGCATCGCGCATCGCGGCCCATGCCGCCGACATCGCAAAAGGGGTGAAGGGCGCGATCGAGTGGGACACGGAGATGGCCCGGCGGCGCAAGGCCCTGGACTGGAAAGGCCAGATCGAGCTGTCGATCAACCCCGAACGGGCGCGCAAGCTGCGCGAGTCGAGCCTGCCGCAGGAATCCGATGTGTGCAGCATGTGCGGCGAGTTCTGCTCGATGAAGGGCGTGAGCAAGTACCTGAAAAAAGAAAAGAGCGGAGTGAGGACAGAAGTTAGAAATCAGAAGTTGGAAGGTTGAAGGTTTATGGCATGCCGTGGGCTTATGCCTGCGAGCAGTTAGTTACCAATCAAATTATACCTAAACGGCAGGATTATCTTGCGCAAACCAGACGCAAAGGACGCCAAAAAAATATTAACCCACAGATTGTGTTTGGTTTTATACAAAAAAATATTCTGATTCAAGGTTCCCTTTGCGGCTTTGCGTGAGACGCCTTTTGGTTCCGGTATTGTCCGGGTTGTTAGGAGAAGCGAGTGCAAAAAATCATAAAGATCATCAGCAGCATACTCATGCTGTGTCTGCCTCTTGTCGCCCACGCGGGAACAACAGAGCCGAAGATCGTCACGTCTCCAAAGTGGGTAGGACCGGGCGATATCATGATCGTCTCGGTCAAGGGCGAGGGTCCTGTCGAGGGAACGTTCTTAGGCAAGCATCTCCATTTCAATAAGTCAAAACGCTTATTCAAGGCCATTGCCGGCGTTGATCTGAACACGGAGCCGGGGACTTATCAGCTGGAACTGTCCATCAAAGGAAAAAAACTTTCCCAGCCCGTGAAGATCTCGAAGAAGAAATATCCTGTTCAAAGACTCACGCTGCCCGAGGGCATGGTCGTCCTATCACCGGAGAACGAGGCGCGGGCGGAGCGGGACCTGAAAAAGACAGCGGCCCTCTGGTACGTTGATTCCCTGCGCGTGTGGAGCGGAACGTTCGTCAATCCTCTGCCGGGGAAAGAGATCGGTACGCCGTTCGGTGTCCGCAGGATTATCAACAAAATTCCGAAGAACCCGCATTCCGGGGTGGACGTAAACGCGGATGAGGGAGACCCGGTGCATGCGCCGAACGACGGCGTTGTCGTGCTTGTGGACAACCAGTTCTATTCCGGGAACAGCGTTGTCCTCGATCATGGGCAGGGGATTTACACCATGTTCTTCCACCTTTCGAAGATCAACGTCAAGTATGGTCAGGCTGTCACCAAGGGAGAAGTGATCGCCCTTGTCGGATCCACCGGCCGCGCCACCGGCGCCCATTTGCACTGGGGCGTGCGCGTGCAGGGGGCGAAGGTGGACCCGCTGGAGTTGATCAAGCTGAAGGTGGAGTGAGGGCGTGAAAAGTGAAAAGTGGAAAATAAAAGGTGAAAAGTAAAACGTATGATGTGAGGGCGTCCGGAAACGCCTTTTCCGTTTAACCTTTAACTTTTCACAAGACTCATTGGATCACCTTTCCCGTTTAACATTTAACCTTTCACGAGTAATGTAAATGATCAAAGTCCTCTCCATAGCGGGTTCCGATCCATCGGGCGGGGCCGGGATCCAGGTCGATCTCAAGACCTTCCAGGCGCTCGGCGCTTACGGCATGGCCGTGCCTGCCGCGCTTACGGTTCAGAACAGCAGAGGCGTGTCGAATGTATTTCCCGTTCTGCCGAACATCGTGAGGCAACAGGTGGAGTCACTGTTTTCGGACCTGAAGCCGGATGCGGTCAAAACGGGGATGCTCCTGACCCGGGAGAATGTTGAAGCCATTGCTTCGGCGGTCAAGAGGTCCAGGATCAAGGACCTTGTCGTCGACCCCGTGCTCCGGTCGAGTTCCGGCAAGACACTGCTTCAGCCCGCGGCGCTCGCTTCGTTAAAGAATAAACTCATTCCCCTTGCCCTGATCGTGACGCCGAATGTCCCCGAGGCGGAGATCCTTGCCGGCCGGTCGATTAAAAGCGAAACGGACATGGATTTTGCGGCAGGGAAGATCCTTGATCTGGGGCCATTGTATGTTCTCCTCAAAGGCGGCCATAAGAAGGGTCCGGCGATGGACACGCTCTATGGCGGAAAAACCGTGCTCAGCTTCTCCACAATCAGGCGAAAAGGCGAGTTTCACGGCACGGGGTGCGTACTTTCCGCGGCAATAACCGTGTTCATAGCCCGGGGATATCCTGTGGAAAAGGCCGTGGAAAAGGCGAAGGAATTTGTGGATAAGATGTTGAAAACCGCGAAGCCGGTGGGGAAGGGCAAAACGAAATACTTTCAATTCG
>JBGPIG010000168.1:0-6033 GCA_041484745.1 Nitrospirota bacterium
CCCCTTTCAACCAGAAGAAGCATACTACCGAGACTGAGAACGGTCGCCAGCCAGAGGTAGTCTACACCGGCAATGCGGAACCGGTTTATTGATCGGTACTCACCATGAAAACCCCGCGATAGCATGGCCTTGTAGATATCGTCGCTCAGCTCCACTGACTTCTTGAACGTGATTCCTATGCGCGAGGCGGTCCAGTTCCGCTCCGCTGCGGCGGAACGCGGCCGGATGGTCCGGCTCTTCCGCGCCCGGTACATGTCCTGGATCATACGCAGAACAACGAAAAGGTACCGCTCCGTCATTCCCAGCGTCATGACAAATATGCGCGGAACAAAAAGTGCACGAAGTCCCCTGAAGATCTCTCCCCATTTCGTGGTCATGGTGAACAGCACCGCGAACGAGACTGATACAGCCACGCGCGACACGAATACGATCCCTCCCCAGAGTCCTTGACGGGTAACGGCGATTTCCCGCGGGATCATATACGGTCCCCAGGAGTGCGGACGATCAAAGGTCATGATCGTCCAGACCGGATCTCCGGGCGTGATGATGTTCAGGATCGCGGGAAGAACGATCGCGGCGGAAAAAAGGGGCACGAACAACCAGACGCGTGTCACAAAGGACCAGAGTGGTATGCGGGATAATCTTGCCAGCGCAAGACCGACCCCGTAGAGCAGCCATAACAGGTAGGGAGACCGAAGAAAGCTGATGAGGATAAGGATGAACAGAAAGGTGACCAGCTTCATTCGTGTATCCAGTGATTGCAAAAGCCCCTTCCTGTTTGCGTACTGTTCGGAGAAGAGCCCCAGTTCCGCAACATGGGCAATGGCAAAAAGCGTTTTATCGAGGAATTTAGCCTGAGACAAGAAAGCCACCACGAAAATAGATTTGATTCATTTATCGCGAACCATTTTTTCGTACCAGTAGTTTTGTCAGAAGATACATTACGCCGGCAATGACGGCAATGCCGATGATTCCGGTAATCAAATACGACAGGCTCTCATTGAGAAGACTTTTGCTCTGATTGGGCAGGGAATAATCAGACAGAGGCGCTTTCCAAATCTCGGCCAGCCTTTTCATCCCCTCAGGTACAAAGCCGGCCGCCTTTTGGATCTCATCCAGTCCCCATTCCCCCCATGCCCCGCCGGAATTGAACCAACGAGGGACAATCACGCCGAGCGGTAAAAAGAGCGCAAGGACCGCGATGCCGATCCAGAGTTTTTTCGTCATAGTCATGCTGTTTCCGCGCTCGTTACGTAGTGTATTGCTCCCGACTCCCAACGCCCTATCCCAGCATTGCGGTATCGTGCTTTTGGAAATACTTGATGACGAGCGCCGTGACCGCGGCTTCCACAAAACCGAAGAGGAGAAGATGTTCCAATGCCATTGCCGGGATCGTTACGTTGAGCGGAAACGGAGCATACAGGGGTTGGCCTGTCGGAGATTTTTCCAGCAGCGGCTGGACACCGAGCAGGACGGCGGCAATAATAGCCGAAACGTTCAGGCTTACATATGCGGCAACGGCGCCGGCCATCAGACGCCTTTTACTCGTGATTTCAGATCGGGCGGCAATAAGTCGATACACGACATATCCCGTGAATACACCGGCGATCGCCATGGTAAAGCAGTTCGCGCCGATAGCGGTAATGCCCCCGTCGCCGAAAAGCATCGCCTGGATGATAAGCGCGACTGAAACAGAAATTATGGCAGCCCAGGGACCGATGAGGATCGCGATCAACGTGGCGCCCGTAGCATGGCCGGTGGTACCTCCCAGAATGGGGATATTGAACATCATGATCACAAAGCTGAAGGCCGCTCCGAGGGCAAGGTAGGGCGCCTGCCTGGCCTTCAGTGTTCTGTTCAATTTCCACGATGCAAATGCCCAGAAGGGGACCGTCAGAACGAACATGCCTCCATAGGTAGCAGGTCCTAAATAGCCATCGGGAATGTGCATAGGGAACTCTTCCTAAAATCTCCACGCTGTGCCGACCAGACCGGCGTAGTCCTCGGCATATTTATTCAGTCCGGCGCGCACACCGAGGTCCACATACCACCATCTCGTAACATCATAAACGATACCCGTCATAACGGTGACGGGACGAGAATAGGAACGAGTTTCCGGAGGTGCCTCATTATTGATATCTAATGCCGTCTCGGCATTTACTTCTTTCCGGATTTCTCCCTTGATCTCTCCGAGGACGCGGAACGACTCGGAAATTTTGTGCTCCACAGCAAAACCGAATATGATTGCGTAATCTCTATCCACATGAACTTTTTTCAAATCGCGGCCAGACACCTCATAGCCGAGGTTGACATGAAAAATATTATTTTGGCATCCTTGATGACATTCCTGAGTGTCAATAAGCTTCACACCCCATACTACCTCATGGGTGCTGAGTCCTTTTTTTTCATTACCGGTCGGGAGGCTAGCGTAGACCAGGTATGCCATTGACTGTTTTACCTCATTCTCGAAAAGCTGCTGTTTGAATCTAAGCCGGACATCACCCATCCCACTCGCAGGGTCTCCGGTCACCGGGCTGGGATTCATCAGGAAATAGGGCACCTCAAGCGAGAAATCGACATGCTCGCCCCCTCCCGCCGTAATAATGGCCTTCTCTTTCGTATACTGGGTCGAGTTATCCTTCACATAATCGGCGGTAATCTCGAACAGATAATTGCCCTTCCCTTGGGTGCCCGTAACCTCCACATCAAGCGGATGCGTTGCCCAGACCGACGATGGCATCAGCAGCAGCATACACACAATACATCCTCTGATAAAATTGTCCATAATTTCTCCCCACATTACACCTATGAGTATCCATTAATCTGTCTTCTGTCTTCAATCTTCTGTGATTACGCCAATTCCTTCCCCGTGGTCGTGGTAGTGAGCTTCCCGTGCTTCACACCCCGGGTTCCGATCAGCCGGTCCGCGATTTTCCTGATCTCCTGACTTCTCCCCCTCACGACCAGCACCTCAAGGCAATTATGTGCGTCAAGGTGCACATGGAGCGTGGAAATGATCTGATGAAAGGATTTGTGCTGCATGTCCGTGAGCGCATGATCGAGCTCGCGGGTGTGGTGATTATAGACAATGGTGATCGTACCGACGGTCTCCTGATCATCAGACTCCCACTCCTGCTCCACAAGGCTGTCGCGGATCATATCACGGATGGCCTCTGACCGGGTTGCGTATCCTTTGCGCACGACAAGGGCATCAAATTTTTTTATAAGTTGGCTGTCGATAGAAACGCCAAAACGAGTCAATCCAGACACTGGTCAGCCTCCGTGTTACGATTTTATTTTTTGTAGCACATTTGAACAATCCTGTCAAGCGCAAGTTTCAATTTTTATAATAATCTTGACAAAAGCGGCGCTGTTTGATACTTTTGTCCCTAGCGAACACCGCAGCTCGATTTATCAAAAACAATCACTCTGAGGAGGCATCTATTATGAAGAAAGTATTCTCAATAATTCTATTGTCGTTCGCACTAGCAGCGCCTGCAATGGCGAAGACCACGCTCACTCTTCCGACCACCAACTTTGCACAGGATCAATTCAAAGGTCTGAGCACTGACCTGGGTCTGGCGCTCAGTTATGTCCCGCTTTCTCCAGCAGAGCCGCTTGGTGGTCTCTTGCCGGGATTCGACCTCGGTGTTGAGTATACCGGTATTCAGATCGACAAAAATAAGACGTATTGGCAAGCGGTTGAATCGGTCTCCAACAACAATATTCCAAGCACGATTCCCTTTGCCAAGGTGCATGCCCAGGTTGGGCTGCCGGTCATTCCCCTTGATTTCGGTGTTGTTTATTCCGCGATACCGAACAGCGATATAAAATATATCGGTTATGAGCTCAAGTATGCGATCCTCAAAGGCGGCGTTGCCATGCCGGCAATCGCTCTTCGCGCGGCATATACCAAAGTAACGGGCATTGATGAAATTGACCTGAATACAAAATCATTAGACGTATCCATCAGCAAGGGATTCCTCATCCTCACCCCCTATGCGGGCGTTGGGATGGTGCAGATTGAGAGCACACCGAAAGGCACCGCTGCAACAGCGCCACTGAATCTAAAGAAAGAAACCATCAACGAGCCCAAGGGATTTGTCGGCGCAAAGCTCACCTTTTTCCCCCTGTTGAACCTCGTGGCTGAGGCCGATTTTGCAAAGGTCAATGCCTATTCCCTCAGACTGAACCTGCATTTCTAAGCAGGAACATAAACGCTCTGCATTTTCAACCCCCGGCCCTCATCCGGGGGTTTTATTTTCACCTATGTTGACCCTTGCCCCGGCACCCTTGCCCCGGCACCCTTGCTCCTCAACTCTGATTGTGCTATAGTCCCTTCGTGGATACGAGAAAAGATGCGTTCATACTCAAAGTTTCTGGCAATACCGTTGAAGGGTTTGTTGATGAAGTGGCATCCGAGCTCCCCGTCAGACTCATCCTGAACAACGAGCCCCTCGTGACGCTCCTCTGCACTCCCACAGAGCTCGAAGAACTCGCCGTGGGATTTCTCCTGTCGGAAGGCTTACTCAGCGGCAAATCGGCGATCAAAAAGCTGGAAGTCATCGATAAAGACGCCACTGTCCGGATAGAGCTGTCGGACCTTCCGTTGGACTGGGAAAAGTTGTTCGAGAAGCGTGCCATATCCTCGGGCTGCGGTAAAGGCATCACCTTCACCGGCTACCGGATGCGCGCCGATCTCAGAATAAACGCGCGTGACCGGATTGTTTCTCTCGACGACATACGAAAGCTGCTCAGCGATTTCCGCACGATATCGAAGCTGTACCTGGAGACCGGCGGGGTACACAGTGCGGCGATCTCGGACGGTAAAAACATCCTGTTCTTTTCGGAAGATATCGGCAGGCATAACGCCGTGGACAAACTGATCGGGAAAGCGTTTCTCCGGTCGATCTCCCTGGAGAACAAGATACTGCTCACGAGCGGCAGAGTCACGTCGGAGATCATGTCCAAGGCGGGCAGGAACCGGTTCCCCGTTATGATCAGCCGCGCTGCGCCCTCGTGCATGGCCGTAAGCCTGGCTGAAGACATGGGCATCACCCTCGTGGGCTTCGCCCGTGGTGAACGGATGAACATCTACTCCTGGCCGAACAGGATCAAGATGGACTGATCACAAGGCCCATTCTCGGACACTGCAACGCACCAGACATCACACCGGGTTTCTCAAATTCCATTTTTCCTCAGAAACGCATACCATGACTCTTGATACCTATTGAAATGTGCGGACGTTTCTGTTATCTTTTACCACCAAGGATTCGATCAACGAAAACCTGCATTCTCGTTTGAAGGAGGAGTATGAACAACCTGCACGAATTTATTGCCGAGCCCATGATAGCCTATTTTTCCATGGAGATCGGTGTGAAGAACGACATACCAACTTACAGCGGCGGCCTCGGGATACTGGCGGGAGATACCATCAAATCCGCTGCGGATCTGAATCTCCCGCTCGTTGCAGTGACCATGATCACGCACAAAGGATACTTCAACCAGGAGATCGACGCGAGCGGCTGGCAGCGGGAACAACCCGTGTCTTGGAACCCGGGGAAATACATGACACTTCTGCCCGCGAAGGCCAGGGTCCAGATAGAGGGCCGGGATGTCCATATCCAGGCATGGATGTATGAGGTTGTGAGCCCCACAGGCGGCAAGGTCCCCATCCTCTTCCTGGATACGGACCTCCCCGAGAACATGCCACAGGACCGGACCCTTACCGACAGCCTCTACGGAGGCGACAGCGCCTACCGTATCAAGCAGGAGGTTGTGCTCGGCATGGGCGGTGTGCGCATGCTCCAGGCGCTTGAATTCCATATCAAAAAATATCATATGAACGAAGGACATGCCAGTTTTCTGTCGCTTGAGTTGCTCCTGCAGTTCAAGCGGGACATTGAGAGCGTGTGGGATGAGCGGTCGGTCTGGGACGTGGGCAGGGTACGGGACCTCTGCGTTTTCACGACCCATACTCCGGTGGAAGCGGGCCACGACAAATTCCCCTACCCGCTCGTCAAACAGGTCCTC
>JBGPIG010000169.1:0-6004 GCA_041484745.1 Nitrospirota bacterium
ATGCCTTTTCCGCGGAGGACGCAGAGGAAGAGAAGAGCTAATGGGAGAAGGGAAAAAAATAATACACGGCAGGCTGAACCAGGCACGTGAATCCCTGGAAGAGGCAAAGACGCTCCTCACCCAGGATGCGGAAGCGAACTTCGTGATGAACAGCCTCTATTACGCTTTTCTCTATCCAATACTCGGGCTGCTCCAGGAGCGGGGCATAACAGCGCCCGCGCAGAGCTCGGCGATCTCTTTCTTTGCAGACGAATTTGTGCGGAAGGGTGCTTTTGATCAACGGTTCCTGGATGCGGCCCGCAAGGCATACGACCTTCGGCCCGCCTGTGCCTGCGAAGGGAACAAGAAGGTCACGCCCGAGGACATCGAACAACTGCTGCCGATTGCTGAGGAATTCTTGAAGAACGTCGAGCGGACTATTGCATAAACCCTGTTGATTTTATCAGCTCGTCATAGGGCTGTCTTCCTGCGTGTTTTTGACCGCCTATGCTGCCGTTGATCGGCTCTTGAGATGAAATCCTTTCTGGATTTTTTTACCCGCCTCTGGTATAGTATCGAACACGGTAAACCTCACGTACACAAGAGGCGGCCGCAATTACTGAAAAGACGAAATGAAAGTAGCGGAAATCAGCGAAAAGAAGACGACAGTAAGGCGCTATAACGCTTTTGGGCAGTACATGAAGCGGGTGTACAATCAGCCTGTCTACAAGGTGAACGTGGACGCTGGTTTTACCTGCCCGAACCGTGACGGCTCGCTTGCGACCGGGGGGTGTATCTACTGCAACAACGACAGCTTCCGGCCTTCGGCGTGCACGAGCACCGCGTCCTTGCATGAGCAGATCGAGAAGGGCATTCCCTACCTTCGCTCCCGATACGGGGCGGAGAAATTCATCGTTTATTTCCAGCCCTACACGAACACGTATGCGCCGGTGAAGACCCTTGAACGGCTTTACCGGGAGGCCCTGGACAACCCCGGCGTGGTGGGTCTTGCCATCGGCACGCGTCCGGACTGCGTGGACGAAGAAAAGATCGCACTTCTTGAATCTCTGGCCTCCGATCATTTTGTTCTCATTGAATATGGGCTCCAGTCGATCTACGAAAAGACGCTCGCGTTCATAAACCGTGGGCACGACTACGCATGCTTCAAGAGCGCCCTGGCGCTCACGACGGGCAGGGGCATCCACGTCGGGGCGCACCTCATCCTCGGTTTCCCGACGGAAACGCGGGAGGAGATGCTCGGCATGGCGGATGAACTCTCACGACTGCCGATCGAGTTCCTCAAGATCCACCAGCTTCAGGTGGTGAAGGAGACGGCGCTGGCGGACCTCTATGCGGAAAACCCCTTTGCGACCTTTGGATACCACGAGTATATCGAGATGCTGGCCGATTTTCTCGAACGCCTGTCGCCGGACATCGTTATCCAGCGGCTCTTCGCGGCCGCTCCGGATGACATCCTGATTTCACCCATTTGGGACAAGACCCGCAGTGAACTGCTGCGCGACCTGGATGCGTTCATGGAACGCAGGGAAAGTTACCAGGGCAAAATATGCAAGACGGGAATGAGGTAAGAATATGATAGATCTTCATACACACTCGTTGTTCAGCGACGGCGTGCTCGTTCCGTCGGAACTCGTGCGACGCGCGGTGATGAAGGGCTACGAGATCATCGCGATCACGGACCATGCTGACGCTTCGAACCTTGATTTCGCCATCCCGCGGGTGGCCGCCGCGTGCAAAGAGCTGAACCGCCGCTGGAAAATCACCGCTCTGCCGGGCATCGAGCTCACGCACATTCCGCCCGAGACCTTTGCCGAGCTGACCGATCGGGCACGCTCGCTCGGCGCGGTCATCGTGGTCGCGCACGGCGAGACGCTGGTGGAACCCGTTCACCCGGGCACGAACCGGGCGGCGATCGAGGCCCGGGTAGACATCCTCGCGCACCCCGGGTTGATCACGAACGAGGAGGCCGAGCTTGCTGCGAAGAACAGTGTGCACCTGGAGATCACCGCGCGCAAGGGACACAGCCTTTCAAACGGGCATGTGGCGAAGATCGCGGGAGAGACCGGAGCGAAGCTCGTGATCGATACCGACACCCACGAACCAGGCGACCTGATTACCGATGAATTCGCGCGGCAGATCCTTCTCGGCGCGGGTCTGAGCACCGAGAAGATCGCGGCGGTTCTGCAGAATTCCAGGGACTTGGCGTCCCGGGCGATCGCTGCATGGAAACGATAACGAGATCAACTGCACGTATCCGAATCAGCATGGCCTGAGGCCATCCAAAATCCGCTATTTTATATTTTAGGGAGGTTATGTAAATGCTAACGATCAAGAAAAAGGGACCAGCGGCAAAGATCAATCAGGAGCAGGAGATTCTGACCTTTGCGCATAAGGTCACTGGCGTTCTCTCGGGCTATACAAAGCAGATTATTATCGCCGCATCGGCGCTTGCCGTTGTCCTGGTCATTAGCGCAGGATATTCGCTTATGCGTGCACAGCAGGAGAAGAAGGCCGCCCCGCTGGTTGCGGAAGCCTATGAATATTACAGCCCGACGGGCGGGATGGGCGCGGACTACTCAAAAGCGCTTGGTCTCTATCGTGAAATTCAAAAAAAATATCCCAATACGAAGAGCGGCGCCGCAGCGCAATACTACATCGGGAACTGTCTGGTGGACCTGGGACAAATGGACGAGGGGCTCAGGGAATATGGGGTCTTTATCAACAGGTATTCAGGCGAGAAATTGCTCCTGGGTCTTGTGTATCAGCGCATGGGCTATGTTTACAGCGTGCTCGGCAAACAGGCCGATGCCGTCAAGGCATTCGAACAATCCGAAACCGCCGCAGGCCCGGGTGTTGCTACCGTCGAGCTTGCCCGGTTGTATGAGGCGTCCGGGAACATCCCTGAGTCACAAAAGAAGTATAAGGTAGTCATGGAAAAGCTTTCCGGCACGTCCTGGGGCATGGAGGCAATAAGTAAGGTGCAGAAGATAGAGACGGCCCCGCTGCCTTCTGCCGGAAGAGCGGGGAACTAATTTCTTGTGTCAGTAGTCATGATGGATATGAAAACGTGGTGGCCGATGGGATGGCTCAAGCGTTCCCTGCCGCTGATTGTCTTCGCACTGTTGGGCACAGCGTGTGTTTCAGGAACTCCGGCGATCTCGATCGAAGAGCAGGAAGCCAAACTCTCGCCGATCATCGTGGGATCAGCATCTGTTTTCATGAAGATCATAAACTCGGGAAGCGGTGACGACGCATTGGTGCGCGCACGGATAAATCTGCCTGGTACTATCGTTGAGTTGCATGATTTTGTCGACGGGAAGATGGCAACGACGGACAGGATACCTGTCCCGTCCAAAAGCGAGGTCCAATTGCGTCCCGCCAGTTTTCACCTCATGATCTTCAAGATGCCGAAGGAGGTCACCGAGGGCCATGAATTTATTTTGACGCTTTCATTCGAGAAGTCCGGAGAGATCCCTGTTCCCATGCAGTTTACAAGTAACGCAACTAAACGAAAAGTGAGATAGTATCATTTATCTAAAATTAGAATTAGAAGTTGACGCGCGTCTTTGCTTATGTTAGCGTATCATACCTTTTTGTTAAATATTGCAACAAGGAGGTGGTAAAAAAAGCGTATCAGCAACATTCGACTCAAGAATGTGAAGCCATCGTGTCCACCACAATTTTAATATAAATAAAAAGGGAGGAATGTATGAAAAGAAGATTTGTTTTCACGGCAGTGGTTGTCGCGGTTGCGTTGGTAAGCTACCTCAGTTTTTCAACGGTTGCTTCCAAGACTTCAGTAGCGAATGCGTCCGGCAATACGTACAACGGTACGGTGTATGTGGCGGGAATGGGCGGCCACTTTGCCAAAGCGGATGTGACCATCGACCCGAGCAATGAAAATGAGCCCGTCAAGGTAAACAGTCTCGACAAAGTCGACATCGGGGACAAGAAGACCCATCCCACCCATGATGCGCGCATCGATGCGAACGATCGGAACACGATGTTCTGGTCCACCTACGTCGTTGATCCGAACTACAAGCAGCATGTGGGCAAGACGGACCTCAGGACCGGCAAAGTGATCAAGGACGTCGCCATGCGCCCCGATGCCAGTGCCGGCGGTATAAAGCCGCCGCTCTATTGCGCTTCCGGCCAGAGCAGCAAGTACTACATGCCTGTATTTATGGGTATGGAAGGTTATGTGGATGTTTTTGAAAAGGCCACGATGGACCACAAACAGAGGGTGTGGGTGAGCGATCTCGGTTATGAAAAGGGTACCTACAAGTTCACGCACGGCATCAACTCTCCGGATATGAAGACCTTCCTCCTTGCCATTAATCAGGCAAGCAACGGTAAGGGCAATGGCAACGTCGACTTTATTCTTGTTGACCTGGCGGCCCTCGAGCAGGGTAAGTTCAAGCAGCTTGCGAAGAACACCTTGAAGGGTGAGCCGGACAAGACGATCACCTTCCGTCAGTATTTTTCGAACGACGGAAAACTTATTTACCAGTCAGCCGGCGACCGTCTCTGGGTCATCGATGCGAAGACCCTGGCGAAGGTAGACGAAAAAATGATGCCCGCGGGATCTCAGATCCACGATGCCCAGACAACGCCTGATGACAAGTATGCGCTTCTCACCGTTCGCACGGTTACCGCCGGCTGTGACGCCGACGGCAAGGCGATCGTAAAAGAGGGTAAGGGCGTTGACATCACCGACGGCACCTTCATGCTCTATGATTTCGCCGCGAAGAAGTTGTATGACAAGTCCACCTCAACCTGTCTGGGCTGCCACAAGGGTATGGGTCTCGGCGATAAGAACGCTGTTCTCTGCGGCCTTGACACAAACTGGAAATAATAGTATTATAACCCCACGTTATTCGTAAGTCCTGACCTTCTCTGCGGGACATTCCGCAGAGAAGGTTTTTTTATTCCTAACGATACGATATTATGCCTGATCAATTCACCCTTACCTCCATGGCCATCCGGAATCTCCGGAGGCGTCCTCTTCGTACAGGCATCCTTGTGGCGGCGCTGACCCTGATGGTCGCTGCCCTGGTCTTCGCGCTCTCCTTTGTGATGCGGGTCAATGCGAGCATCCAGCTCACGTCGGATAGGCTCGGTGCTGATCTCCTCATTGTTCCGGAGGGCGCACGGGGCGCGGCGGAGGACATCCTCGTCGAGAACCGCGCCACATCCTTCTATATGAACAAATCTCTTGTCGACCGCATCAAGAAGGTCGAGGGCATCGACAAAATATCCTATCAGACCTACCTCGTTACGCTTACCGGACTCTGTTGTTCCGTGCCCTCGTCCATGGTCGTTGCTTTCGATCAGGACACTGATTTTATCGTGACGCCATGGCTTAAGGACAAGTTGGGACGAAAACTCAAAAAGGGCGAGGCGATCGTCGGGAGCGAGTCCGCCTATAATATAAGCCTTGGCCTGGTGGACATGGACGCGAAACTCTTCGGAAGCGTGTTCCGGATGGTGGGTGTACTTGATAAGACCGGTTCGGGGCTTGATACGGCCGTATTCATAAGCGATGACAATATGGACGAGATCATCAAGAACAGCGATGCGGGCATCAAGCCGGACCAGATCTCGGTCATCTTCGCCAAGATCAAGAAAGGCGCGGATCTCTACAAGGTCATGTCCGAGATCGAGAATACCATCATCGAGGTGGATGTGGTGATGCGCAAAGACATCGGGAAGGGCCTGATCACTTCGCTGGGGGACATCCGCAAGATCTTTTTCCTCACGATGGTCCTTTCTACCGTGCTCTCGCTTTTTCTCGTCTGGGCCATCTTCACTGCCATAGCGAATGAGCGGACACGGGAAGTAGGCATCATGAAGGCCATCGGCGCGAAGGACAGCCACGTCGTAAAACTGTTTCTCTTCGAGGTCATCGTGCTCGGAGCAATCGGGAGTATTGCGGGTATTATCGCAGGCACTTCGCTTTCTGTTGTGATGGCAAAAAGCTTTGCCATCTTGAAAAATCTCCCGG
>JBGPIG010000170.1:0-5977 GCA_041484745.1 Nitrospirota bacterium
GAGACCGAGACCGCGCCCGGCGCCAAAGAGATCATTGGGCTCCTGAAGGAGAACGCCCGTATTGCGAAGGATGAACACATTCCTCTCTGCCAGGACACGGGGATCGCAATATTCTTTGTGGAGATCGGCCAGGACCTGCGCATCAAGAACGGCTTCATCGTGGACGCTATTAACGAAGGTGTGCGCAAAGGGTACAAACAGGGCTATCTCCGGAAGTCCGTCGTTGATCCGCTCACGCGCAAGAACACGGGCGATAATACGCCGGCCATCATCTATACCGAGCTCGTGCCCGGCGACAAGCTCAAGATCTCGTTCATGCCCAAGGGAGCGGGGAGCGAGAATATGAGCGTCATCCGGATGCTGCGGCCCACCGAGGGCCTGGAGGGCATCAAAAGCTTCGTTCTTGAGTGCGTGCGGAAGGCAGGCGCAAACCCGTGTCCGCCGGTGGTGATCGGCGTAGGCATCGGCGGGAGTTTTGAAAAGGCGGCGCTCCTGGCAAAAAAATCGCTCCTCCGTCCTATCGGCAGTCCGAATCCGAAACTAGAACTCGCCTCTCTTGAGGAAATGCTGCTCAAGGTCGTGAACAAGACCGGCATCGGCCCTGAAGGGTTCGGCGGCAGTGTCACGGCCATGGCTGTGCACGTGGAGAGCTTCCCGTGCCATATCGCGAGTCTGCCCGTGGCGGTGAATATCAACTGCCATGCAGCGCGGCATACGACGATCATTCTATAGTTTTGCAGGAAGCGCGAGCTGGAAATTTAAAATCACAAATCCCAAATTTCAAATATTAGCCAATCACCAAAATTACAAGAGCAAACGTTTGGAACGTGGCGCCTGGTAATTGGTGCTTATTGGTAATTCGGTTCTTGGGATTTGGCGCTTATCGCAATTAAGGTGAACAATGACCGGTCCCATAAAAATACAGCCGCCACTGACCGACGAGAGTATCATAAAGCTCAGGGCCGGAGACCGTGTGGTCATCACCGGTGTGATCTACACGGGCAGGGACATGGCGCACAAGTATATGGTCGAAGGCCAAAAAAAAGGGGAGAAACTGCCCTTTGACCTGAACGGTCAGATACTCTACTATACCGGCCCCACGCCCGCGCCGCCGGGTAAACCCATTGGTGCGGCCGGGCCGACCACGAGCTATCGCATGGACAAATACACGCTTCCGCTGCTCGAACTCGGTCTCAAAGGTATGATCGGAAAAGGGCCGCGCGGACAGGAAGTGAAAGATGCCCTCAAGAGGCACAAAGCGGTTTATTTTGCAGCTATCGGCGGCGCAGGCGCGCTCATTTCCAAGACGATCAAGAAGGCCGAGGTCATCGCATACCAGGAGCTTGGGACTGAGGCCGTGATGCGGCTCCAGGTTGAGGAGTTTCCCGCTGTGGTGGTGAATGACGTTCACGGCGGCGACCTGTATCAGATGGGCGTGGAGAAGTATAGAGAGATCGGGGATGTTGAGGGCGAGGCCCGCTGAAAGTCATAAGCGCTTTTTGACACTGATAGCTGCGGATTTATCTATGGTTAAATTCTTTGTGTCATCATAAAGATTCAGTGTCCGTCAGTGTAGAATTCTGAATTGAAGGAGCGAATAAGTTATGCCGATCAAGTCAAAGATCAGGACCATACCGAACTACCCCAAGAAGGGGATCATGTTCCGTGATATCACTACGCTCATTAAGGACCCCGTTGGGTTCCGGCTGGTCATCGATACCATGACCCAGCGGTATATTCACGCCGACTTCCGGTTCGATACCATCGTGGGCATCGAATCGCGCGGATTTATCATCGGTGCGGCCCTGGCGTACACGCTCGGCAAGGGGTTCATTCCCATCAGGAAAAAAGGGAAGCTTCCCGCTGAGGTCGTGTCGCAGGAATACGCGCTCGAGTACGGCACCGACCGGATTGAGATCCATAAGGACGCCTTGAAAAAAGGCGAGCGAGTTCTTCTGATTGATGACCTGCTTGCAACCGGCGGAACGGCATTGGCTGCGGCCGCGCTCGTTGAAAAACTCGGCGCAAAAGTAGTGGAGATGTCCTTCATTGTGGACCTTCCGGAAGTAGGGGGACGTAAGAAGCTGGAGGCGAAGGGGTATAAGGTATTTGCCCTTACGGAATTTGAGGGGGAGTAGAATTCAGATAAAAACAGATTGTAAGGCACCGATGCCGTTCTTCACTGCGCCAATGGTTTCCATTATTTCCCCTGCATTCCGGTTGATTTTGACACTATGCATGTTTCTTCAAGGAGTTTCTGTATGGAAGAAAATAAACCTGCTCCGTCCAAGGGATATCAGAAGAAGATCAATAAAGATGAGATAAAGGCTTCGTCTCCGAAGCCGAAGGGAAGCGTCGACTACTCCTCGCCGAACGCCAAAAAATGGCCTGCCATGATCGAAGCGATCGAGACCGGCAACGAGGATGTGGTGCGGCAGTTCATAGAAGAGGGTCTGAACGTAAATCTCAGTCACGAAGGGGTCACGCCTCTGATGCTTGCTGCCTCAAAAGGGCGGGTGGAGGTAGCTGTGCTGATCCTGAACGCGGGGGTGAACATCAATGAGATACTTGATGACGGGGAGACCGCGCTGCACAAGGCGGCGTTCGACCAGTCCGGGATCGGCATTGTTGAACTTCTATTAGTATCGGGCATCGATCTTGATGTTAAAAACAAGGCCGGCAAGACCGCGTTGAATCTGGCGGAGGAGTCGAAGCACATCGACGTTGTTCGGGTCATCAAAAAGCATCAGCAGCAGCGGCAAGTCGACGCCAAGGAATGGCAAGACTTCCTGAATTCTCCTGAAGGCAAGCCCTTTAAACAGCAGCAATTCCTGGACACCCTGTCCACGGTGCCGAGGCTGTGGTGGCTGCCGCCCCTTGTCCTTGGAGTCGCGGGCTTCGCTCTCGGCCTGGTATTCGGCTCAATTCAGATAGGACTCGTCATCGGCTTGTTCCTGGGAGGGCTGGTTGATCTGGCCTTTTTCATAGTGGAACAGAAGACGGTCAAATATCTGGAAAAGATCGGACCGCTGCCGTTTCTGGACGGTCATACGCTGCGGCAGAAGAGGAAGGCCGGAGAGCCGATCTTCGCCTCGCCGCGGGACAAAGGCGGCCCTCCCGACGAACCCGCTGCCGAGCCGCAAGCGTCAGCTGCCGTGATTGCCGACGGCCCGTCCCTTGAGAATCAGCCGCCAGATCTGAGCCGGATCGATGAGAGCGCCACATTCGAGAAACCGGCCAAGAGCGTGGATCTGAGCTGGGCGATCTACGTCGTCGTTGTGTTGATGATCGCGCTGCTGCTCGGCGCGGGGTTCATGTACCGGGACCCGCTCATGAGATGGTATTATACGAAGAGACTCGAACTGACGGGCGTACCGTTCACGGACCAGGCCTTTCTCGATGCGGCGGCCATGAACAATGAGGAAGTCGTGGCCCTGTTCATTCGGGCAGGAGTGAATGCAGACGCGAAAAATGAAAAAGGGCAGACCGCGCTCATGCTCGCGTCCGAAAAAGGGCACGTGGCCATGCTGAAAAAGCTTTCCGGGCTGAATGCGGACGCGGTCAACCGGGCGGACAAGAACGGCAGCACCGCGTTAATGATTGCTGCCCGCCTGGGTCAGGAACAGGCCGTGCGCGCACTTGTGGAAGGAGGCGCGAATGTCAACTTCCTCGTTTCTTCTGCAGAAGGGGCCGCGACTGCGCTGCAGGCGGTCCTGGATGCGCCGGAGTTCAAGGATGAACACGAGAAGATCTTCAGCTATCTCGTGCAAAAGGGCGCGGATGTAAAAGCGCGAAGCAAGTCCGGTCGGTCGGCGTTGTTTTTCGCAGCCGAGCGTGGGTGGGCGGACGCAGCCGCGGTGCTGATCGAAAAGGGCGCTGAGGTAAACGGGGTGGACGCGGACGGCGGATTCCCGCTCTTGTCGGCCACTTGCAAGGGATACACCAGGTTCGTGACGCTGCTTGCAGAAAAAGGCGCGAACATGCAGATGGCGACGCCTGACGGCCGTACGCCTCTCATGTGTGCCGTCCGGGAAGGGCACGGGGAAACGGTCAAGTTGCTTCTGGAAAAGGGCGCAGCGGTCAACGCAAAAAGCAAGAGCGGCGACACGGCACTCACCGAGGCGACCCGGTCGGGAAATGTTGATGCAACGCGGCTTCTTCTGGGAAAGGGGGCGGATGCGGACAGCGGTTGGGTTCCGGATTCATTCAGCGCGTTGAGTGGAAAACTTATTGTTCTGAACCTAAAAAAGACATCGGTCGGTGAAGTATTGAAGCGTGTGGCGCAAACAGCCTCCCAGGACGGCTATACGATCAACGTGGAGTCCAAACGCGGCGAAAAAATGAATGCCGCGCTGAAGGCGCCCTGGAACAAGGTGCTACAGGAGCTGGCGAAAAAGAACCGACTTGTGCTGGTCGTGAAGGACAAGACCGTCTACGTGCTGCCGTAGGAATAGGAACCAAAATAGGCTCACTCCTCTAAAGGGCACCGTCAAGGGTCGGAACATTGAATGATACAGGCGTTGTCGGTTAAGACAACGCCTGAATTGCTGTTTACCCCGGTTGGTCTGTAATTGCAAAAAAGATAACTCGCGATGATACTGTTAATAAGTCTACGTTATGGTTTTGGGTAGCCCCTGTTAGGGTTTCTTTTGTTCCTGTTGTCCCGTGGTATCCAACAGCTCGATCTTCGCATCTTTTTTCAATTCCCGTTCCCATTCCAGCGTTTTCTTTTCCTGGTAAGGGCCCTTCAATTTTGCGACGATTTGGGGTTTTGCCTCTTCGAACGTGAGTAGTCTTTCGGGAGAATAGCTTTCCATCTTGATGATGTGGATGCCCGTCGGGGTCCGGATCACGCCGGAAAGAGCCCGCGGTTTCAACTTCTTTGCCGCGTCATACAGCTCTTTTTCCTTGTCCTGGCGGACCACCAGCTTCCGCACCATAAATGTGCCGTCGAGAATGAGTTTCCAGGGGTCCTGATTGGCATCCGCCTTAATCATGTTGAGCAATCCCGTCGCTTTTTTGCTTGAGGCCTTGCCCTCGTCCTTCAGCAAAAATACGTCGATGACCGACACCTTCTCTGGTTGAAGGTATTGCTGTTTCTCTTTTTCGTATTCATTTTTCAACTCTGCTTCGGGGATACTGACCATGTCTACCACGTCTTTGGTATAGATGATATTGATGGTGAGGTCCCGTTCAATTTGCGAGCGGAGCTCTGTCTCCGTGATGCCGTGCCTCGTGAGGTATTCCGCGTATTCCTTTTCGCCGCCGATGTTATCCCTGAAATTAATCATTGCGATTTCTATCCTGTTGGGATCGGCGTTGAGCCCCTGCGCGGTCGCGCGTTGATAGGCGAGCTCCAGAAGTACGACACTCTCCAGCGCCCTCTTTTTGCGTTCTTCCAGTGTCTCCGGCGAGCCGTCGCTTTTCTCGGGAAGACTGTTCATTATCTTGACGAGCGCGTCCATGGTTATCTCCGCGTTATTGACTTTCGCGACGATAATTTTATTCGGCTCGAGGGCCGGCGCTGCTGCGGTAGGAGCGGGGTTCGGCCGCGAGACAGGTTCAGCAGCCGTCGGGAGGTGCTGCGCGCATCCGAAGAGGATAAGCATAGCAGCAAAAACCAGGACCATGTTGCAGATGTTTCTAAAGACTGACCTCATTGTGTTCCTCCGCAATAGTAATTTTGTATTGTCAAACTTTTACCACAGAGACCGCAGAGAACAGTTTGGATTCAGGCGGTAAATGCGGCACTGGTCTGTGGTTTCATAAATTGCCGGCCATCCGTGTGAACCCGTGGTGAAACAGCTTTTTCCCCCGGATTATAAACAGCACAAAGGGCCAAAAAAAAGAGGGGGATGAAATCCATCCCCCTCCTCTTTGATTCAGGTACTCTTACTTCAGGTGGCAAGTGAGGCAAAGGTTGCTGCGGGTATCCTGTACCCACGTGAACTTGCTGCCTTCGTTCTTGGTGTTGTGC
>JBGPIG010000171.1:0-5969 GCA_041484745.1 Nitrospirota bacterium
CCGGTCACCAGGATGTTCGCTGATACCGGGTTGGGAAATCCTGATTCGTGTTTACCACTCTTACTCATGTACAAAAGCACCGTCCTGGAGAAATGATTTGACCGCCTCTTCCCAGGTAGGGATAGGCGCGTTCAGCAAATTGGCCAGCTTGTTATTGCTCATGGCTGAGAATTTCGGGCGCTTGGCCGGGAGATTGAACGTATCCATGGTCATGGGTCTGATGAATTTTCTTATGCCCAATTCGCTCAGGATCAGCTTGGCCCACTCATACCGGGAACAAAAGCCGCTGTTTGTCAGATGATAGTGACCCGTCACTCCCTGTTCAAGCGCTTTGAGTGTAAAATCCACGACGGTATTGGCATACGTTGGTACGGAGAACTCGTCGCAGGCGATCTTCAGGTACTCGTTGTTCTTCGCCCATGCCGCAAGTTTATAAATGAAATTCTGTTTCCCTGCGCCGAATACCCAGCTTAGTCTGAGAATAAGATGTCTCTCGCACTCCTGAGCTACGAGTTGCTCACCAGAAAGCTTGCTCTTGCCGTATTCATTCAGCGGGTTCACCGGATCGGTCTCTAGGTATAGGCCATTTTCCTTGAGACCGTCGAAAACATAATCAGACCCGAAATGCACGAGGATCGCCTTCTGTTTTGCGGCCGCCTTTGCTAGATTTCCTGGACCTGTTGCGTTCACGGCAAATACCGCATCTTTATCCTGTTCTGCTTTATCCACGAGATTGTAGGCTGCGCAGTTTATTATGACATCAGGCTTAAGCGATGCAACAACTTCGGCAACGATCCGTGGGTCCGTAATGTCAAGCTGTGATTCAGCGGGAGCAGCGAAATCGATTGATCGTTCCTCGAATTTACTGATGAATGCCCGGGCCAGTTGCCCTTGTTTTCCTGTTATAAGGTATTTCATAAGGGAAGTTTAAATCCTAAAATTGTTATCAGCATCCCGGAGGAGAGGAAGCAGTTTGTCCTTGGCGGACAGAACCGGGTCTCTGAGCGGCCAGGCAATGTTGATATCAGGATCGTCCCAGATGATCCCCCGGTCGTCGGCCGGAGAGTACTCATGAGTGCATTTGTACATTACTTCCGCGGTATCACTCAAGACCTGAAAACCGTGGGCGAAGCCGGGAGGTACATAGAGCATCTGCCGATTTTCATCAGAGAGCTCTGCGCTCACCCATTTCCCGTACTGGGGGGAACCCTTGCCGATGTCGAGCGCAACATCGAAAATCCTGCCTTTCAGGCACATGACGAGCTTGCCCTGTGCGGCAGGTGTTTTCTGATAGTGCATTCCCCGGAGCACGCCTTTTGAGGATCTCGAATAGTTGTCCTGGACAAGATGCTCGGCGATCCCTCCCCGTACGAAGTCCGTATGTTTATACAACTCGAGGAAAAAACCCCGATCGTCTCTGAAGACATGAGGACTGACCAGCAGAGGGCCTGGCATATCGAGTTTTTTGAACTCAAAAGGCATTTGGCACCCCTTGCTCAGCTACCATTTTGAGATAGTCACCATAGGTGTTCTTTTTATGTGCTTCCGCCGCCTTGAGAAGTTTTTGTTTGTCGATATAGCCCAGCATATACGCGATCTCCTCGATGCATGCCATTTTGAGACCCTGACGCTTTTCAATGGTGGCGATGAACTCACCGGCTTCGAGCAGACTTTCATGGGTCCCGGTATCGAGCCATGCATATCCCCTGCCTATGAGCTCAACGCGGAGCCGTTTCTTCGCAAGGTAAGCCTTATTGATATCGGTTATTTCGAGTTCTCCTCGCCCCGAAGGTTTAATTCTCTTTGCGATCCGGAGCACATCGTTATCGTAGAAGTAGAGGCCCGTCACGGCATACTTCGATTTAGGCTGTTTGGGTTTTTCTTCGACGGACAGGACGTTCCCCTCCTTGTCAAATTCGACGATACCGTACCGCTCGGGGTCCTTCACATAATAGCCGAATACTGTCGCGCCACCGCTGACATTCACATCATTGACGGCCTTCGTGAGCATCTCCGTGAGGCCGTGGCCAAAAAAGATATTATCACCCAGAACAAGACAAACCGTATCTTTCGCAATAAATTCTTCACCGATCAGGAACGCCTCCGCGAGGCCGTTCGGATGAGGTTGTTCCTTATAGGAGAAGCGCAGACCCAGGTCCGTGCCATCGCCGAAGATGTCCCTGAACCTCGGTAGATCGTTCTGCGTCGAGATGATCAGAATGTCTCTGATACCCGCGAGCATGAGCACCGACAGCGGGTAATAGATCATGGGCTTGTCATAGATCGGAAGGAGCTGTTTGCATACCCCCCGCGTGATGGGATAGAGTCGTGTCCCGCTGCCGCCTGCTAAGATGATTCCTTTCATGAAATCGCTCCCTAAATAAAGGTAGCAAGTATAGAGTACAACGTACAAAGTGAGGACACGCGCTTAAGAGGTAAGTGGATGGTTATTCCTCTGTCCTCTGTCCTCTGTCCTCTGAACTTTGTACTAGGTACTCTGAACTATGCTCCCTGTAGTATCCTCTGTTTAAGTTCCTCCGGCTTTACCGTAGCGGTACCCATGACACCGACCACGATTCCTGCGGCATAGTTCGAGATCCGTGCGGCGTCCACCATTCCGGCGCCGGCCGCCATCGCGAGCGTGAGCGCACTGATGACCGTGTCGCCCGCCCCAGTGACGTCGAAGACATCACGGGCCACGGTCGGGATGTGCGTGACCCTTCCTCCGTGCTCGAAGAGGCTCATGCCGTGCTCGCTTCGGGTGATCAGCACGGCCGTACACTTCAGCCGTTTGAGCAGGAGCTCGCCTGCCTTGAGGAGTGAATGTTCATCATCGATCTCAATTTTAGACCCGATGGACGCTTCGTTGAGGTTCGGGGTAAGGATAGTGACGCCGCTGTACATGCCGAAATGGCTGACCTTGGGGTCCACGGACACGATCACCCGGTTCTTTTTTGCAAGCCTGACGATGTCCCGCACCAGGTCTTTAGTGACCACGCCCTTACAGTAGTCCGAGAGCACAACAGCATCTATCCCTTCCGTGACTTTTTGTTTGAAGAAGTCAAAAATCCGTTGATGGGTGTCTTTTTCTATTTTGCTATTTGTCTCGCGGTCGAACCGCACCACCTGCTGGCTGTGCGCTATGATACGGGTCTTAATCGTGGTCGGCCTGCCCGGCTCCACAATGAGGCCGTCTGTGGGGATGCCCTGCGCGCGCAACAGATGCTGGAGTTGGCCGCCCGCCTCATCACGGCCGATCACGCCACAGACGCTTACGACGCCGCCGAGGGCATGGATATTGTTCACCACGTTGGTCGCTCCGCCAAGGAGCAGGTTCTCTCGCGATACGTTCACAACGGGTACCGGCGCCTCCGGTGAGATGCGGGACACCTTTCCCCAGATGTAATGGTCGAGAACGATGTCTCCGACCACCAGAGTGCGGGTTGACGAAAAGCGGTCGATGTAATTATTGAGTTGTTTGCGTTCGTTTATTAAGGTCATCGATTGTTTTTTCACCTTGAATCTCGGAAAGCGTGGCCATGATGGATCCTATGGATATCCTGCTTTGCATGCGCACGGGGATTCTGCGTGTATCGTCCGTAAACCAAATAAAAATCTCTCCCTTGTGCATGAACACCCCTTCGTACTTGGGATACGTCTTGATCTTGATCGTATCAAATTCGCCGGCCGGCGTTTTGATCTTTTCCTTTCCGAGCATCTGTATCTCGACGGACCAAGTCTTGTCGCTGTCGTGTACGTCCACGAAGATGGGCTTCCCGATGATAAAGTCCTGCCTTGTCCTCACATAGTAGAGGGAAGAAAGAGCGTCCTGCACCCGATCGGGCACAGAAAAGTTCTCGGGAACGCCGTTGTTGACAGAGACCTTGACCTTCCCGTTCTTATGATCGAAGGCCATCTCCCGTTCCCTCTTCTTTGTTCCATGGCTCTCCTTGAGGGTGAACAAGAGGCTATACATCCCGTCGGCGTTTACCACACTTTCGACAATATCCATTACGGGATAGAACGCGTCTACCATACCGACGGAATGGGTCCGGGAAATGATCCGGTACGTTCGTTCACCCTCTGTTGTTGTGTCGTCCTTCACCTCCAAAACAGCTACTCCTGCCTCCAGAACATCGGACCAGCTGATGCTGTATGTGAGCTTCTCACCTGCAGCAAAGGCGTTATTGACGGTCTTGATGTTGTTATTGTGAAGCAGTGTCTGGAGCGGTTCCGCCGAAACGGCAGACGTGATCAGGAACATTGCACAGAAAAGGGATATCACTCGTCTCATAGAAATTCCATTCCCGTTCAGGGGTGAAGCGATCCCAGGTTACAGATTTGTATATAATATTTAAAAGTTGCTCTTTTGTAAAGACTTTTATTGCGGGTAGCATGTCTCTTATCATGTTATGCAGAGTGAAAAGACCTTTTGACCTTGCACCCGACCCGAATTACACTCTTATGACCATTATGCCTTATGGTGAGGGCAAAACAGTACTGGCGAGTATGATATGCATCATGGATATTTTCTGCGGAGAATATTACTGTAGATTTGAAAGTTATAAGGGTTTAATATAAAACATATGCATAAATACAGACTTCAGCAGGAAAGGAGTGGTTACGATGGCTACACCGAAAGTTGATATGGACCTCTGCATCGGATGCGGGCTTTGCAGTGAACTGTGCCCAAAGGTTTTCGAACTTAGGGACGACAAAGCATGGGTCACTAATCCCAATGCGTGCGATACCTGTGACTGCCAGCAGGCAGTGGACAGTTGTCCGGTAACTGCGATAGTTATTGAATAACTGCATCTTCATCTGGGGCGGTCATCCGCCCCTCCTTTTCACTCTAATCCGCTTCTTCTTCAGCCATGAGTTTGTACCCTGCCCGACTGAAGCGTGAGTAGGACATTTTCTCTTGACAAATCGCTGTGTTTCTATATTATTCACCATGAACGCGCAAGAATGCCGCTGTGGCGGAATTGGCAGACGCAAGAGACTTAAAATCTCTCGATGGGCAACTGTCGTGCCGGTTCGATTCCGGCCAGCGGCACCACAAAATCAATGGGTAAGAAGCTGTTTCTTCCGTATTTTTTCCCGCTGACTTCTCGACTGTAACCCTTTTTGTAATCTTTTCTAAAGCACCATGACCTTTTTGCTCAAGTCTTTCGACTGTTTCGCTGTGATACTGCATGACTTCTCTGATGTTTTTATTAAGTCATCCTCGCTGACGATATTAAATATAGCGCGTCTTACGACCTGACACCTTCAAACATAGCTACGCGTTCCAACACCCCGGCCCGTACCTGTTTCATACGGCTGTTCTTCTGAGGTCATAGAAAGAGTTTGCTGAAAAGTTCCCCTCCTGGGCAATTCACTTTCTCCGCTCCTAATCTTCCTCCCGGTCTCTTCCATCTTTCTGCTTCTTCAGGATCTTCGGCTGACTTGACTGCCGTGGCTGGTCCGATCTTCTCTTGATCGTGCGGGGTTCGGCCATCTGTTTGAACGGCAGGTTCTGTGGCGGTTCGGCCTTGAACACCGAGGCATTGCGCTCGCGTACGAGCTTTCTATCTGTTTTCAGCTTTTCCGGACGGTTCGTCCGAACGCGTTCGGGCGGCGACTGTTTTTCAGCAGACCGTTGTGCAAAAGTGTCGGCGCTTGGTTGCTCCGACCGAGCGTCTGAAGGCGTTGACAAGGCGGGATGCTCCTCCTCCCTGGTCATGTTACTCTTCCGCTCAAGTTCGTTCGGGGGTGGGTGATGCTGTATCGGTCCTCCGGCATCATTTGGAGCAATCACTACGGGCATCTCCCTCCTTGTATGTGGCGGTATCATGCCGAGACTGTTTACCGTATACTGTTTCTGATCGAGGAACGGGTTTTCCCTGGGCTTTACCGGATCTCTTCTGCCCGTGCCGAAGGTGTCTCGCTTGACCACGACCACGGAGTTCTGCACCCGGGCATTGACG
>JBGPIG010000172.1:0-5956 GCA_041484745.1 Nitrospirota bacterium
CCGGATGTACTGCGGGTTGATACGAATGCGTTTTAAAGAATGGACACTACAACAGCTTCAGGAAGCTAAAATCATCATCGCCGTGTTCATGACCATGGTGATCTGCATGGTCGATCTTCTTACGCCGTTGTGGTATGACGCGTGGGTTTTCTACCTTTTTCCCCTGTTTTTCATGTTCCAGGCCGCAAAGCGGCCATACGTATACTCCGTAATTGTTACGCTGCTCATAGCCGTCGGCTTGTTTCTTCCCCATTCGGACAACATACCGTTGATGCATGCCGCAGTAAACCGTATTACGGGGATATTGGGGGGGTGGGGGGTATCATTCCTTCTGATGGACCTGAAACGCATGCAGATCTCACAGAGACAGGCCAACACCGAGCTCGAGAAGCGCGTTGGCGACAGGACGACAGAAATGTTTCAGGCAAATATCTCTCTCAGAAAGGAGATTGATGAACGCATTCAAGCTGAAGAAGCGCTGCGTGCGAGCCAAATGAAATACAAGGCAATTTTTGAAAATGTTCAGGATGTGTATTATCAGTCCGACGCGAATGGGAATTTCACCGAGATCAGCCCGTCGATCCTGCGATACTCAGGGTATACCCGCGAAGAACTGATAGGCACTCCGGCGGCTAACTACTATTATAACCCCGAAGATAGACTTACCCTGCTGGAGATAATGAAGAAAAACGGAGAAGTCGTTGATTACGAAGCCCGGATGAAAACAAAATCCGGCCGGCTGGTCATAGCCTCCATCAATGCGCATTTCCTGTATGATACGACAGGAGCGCCCGCGGGCATGGAAGGATCATTGAGAGACATCACTGATCGAAAAAAGACAGAGAAAAAAATTCAGGAATACTCAAAGGACCTTGAAGAGCTGATTTCTATTTCCCGCGAGATGACATCGACGACCGACCTGAAAAAATTATATCGGTTTTCCATACTCTCACCGAAAGAATTTTTTGAATTCGATTTTTCAACGTTGCTGATCCTGACGAAGGAAAAGGACCGCTTGACCATCGCGGACACGCTGGGGTTCCCGGAAGCGGTGATCGGCAACTTCAGCCTTGTGGAAGGTCAGGGGTTGTCGACGTATGTCATCCAGAATAAAAAGGCCGAGGGGGTGACCGACCTTGACGCTGAGACGCGTTTTGAGGTCCCCGGTATCGTCCGGGAATTTGGTATTCATTCCGCGGTCTGCGTGCCCATGATGATACAAGATGAGATCATCGGCGCCCTTATCGGCCATACGCGGGTGAAAAGGGTCTTCACCGCCGAGGATATATCGATCTATCAGAACATAGCCAACCATGCCGCGGTGGCCATCAAGAATGCCATGAACCTCGAGGAACTGAAATGTCTGAATGAGGTCCTTGCCTGTCAGGCAACGACCGATCCGCTGACCGGGATAGCCAATCGGGCGAAATTCAGCGAGGTCCTGGAAAGTGAGCTCGCCCGGTCCAATCGGTTCGCGCTGCCCCTGTCGCTTATCATGTTCGACATCGACCAGTTCAAAAAAATAAACGACACCTATGGACACAATGCCGGCGACGACGTTTTACGGGAACTCTCCGCATGGGTGTCAAAGTCCGTAAGAAAACATGATCTCTTCACCCGGTGGGGAGGCGAAGAATTTATGATCATGTTCACCAATTCGACAAAAAGCAAGGCAACGCTATACGCTGAAAAGCTGCGTCTTGAGATAGAAGCGCTCGACTTCCCGCAGGTCGGACGCGTCACGTGCAGTTTTGGCGTAGCTGAATTCGAAAAAGACCTCACCGTAGATTCGCTCGTACAAAAAGCGGATGTCGCCCTGTATCGCGCGAAGTCCGCGGGAAGAAACCGGGTGGAAGCGAACTGACAGCCTCGGGAAGCGGTGCATGTGAGGATAAAGACCTGACCGTTGCTGCATTGGTAGCGGCGTCAAGTCCGGTTCAAGACAAATCGGTGAAGGGAAGAACTCCTGCATGGTGTAGCAGAGGGGCGCTTAGATAAATTTCAAACCAGAGAAATAGAACGAGGAGTTTTTCTGTTTGATCCAGCGGACCTTGGCTGCCCGGTGGTCCACAGGGAGCCCGGTCTTGATGATTATTTCCTGGCCATCGGGGAGCAGGTCGAACAAATATAAAGCCAACCCGTTGTTGCTGATGTTGACCGTCACACCCTTATGGACGATCCCATCATCCATCGATGAAGCCAGAACATACTCGATCGACGAGGGGAAATCATAGCGTATATGCCGTCTTTGTTCGCTTATTGAGTTTGACATGTTGCTCCTTAAAGTCTCATGTGAAGCTTTGGCTTCAACGACTCCACTATATATTTAAAAATAGAGCAAGTTATGTGCCAACATGGTAATTAAATAAAAACAACGGGTTTAATAAAGTCATAACAGAACAATGTAAACTATACTGACGTTGCATTTGAAATCTTTACATTATTATCCTCAGCTTATTTTGAAGTCTCGTCTTGATGGAAACGAGAGCGCTAACGCAACGTAATTGAATTCACTTCCAATATTCCCTTGACTATTCAATACATTAAATCATGTTGGGCTTCTTTGTGAATGAGGCTTGACACGATCACTATCGCCTGCCATACTTGCTGCATTAGCATATAATGATCAAGGAGGTGCGTTATGATGACCGATGGATTAAGATGCTGTCAGCATGCTCTGAATGATCACGATCAAGCGATAGAACTTGATCCGAAAGAGGCATCGGTACATGTTAGCCGGGCAATTGCCTATGGAATATTAGGAAACGAAGATATGGTCATCTCAAATCTCATAGATGCCGCGCGGTTAGGACATAAAAAAACACGGCACTATTTAAGTGCAAAGGGAATTGAATGGCAATTGAATAAAGGGCATCGTTGATTACTCCCCTGGTGCCATCCGTTTCTATTCGTTATGCGCTGATTATCTCGGCACGATAAACGACAAAGAGTCCGCTCCCGATAATCCTCAATCCGTATCTATGCCTATTAACGGCTGATTCGGCAAAAACAGATAACCACGCCCTCTTCCCCTCCCCTTACCACGCCAAAACCATTCGATTCTTGCCCCCCAAGATACCCGTATGATATCGTTGACATATTCTTAGATCAGGCATATAGTCGTGCAAAAAGCGGTCATCCGGGCATTACGTATGAAAAGCTTCAAAATGATTTTATTTTATCTTGTACTGCGTGATTAAGAAATGCCGGTACTTCAAGGTGTGGGGATGATGGATACCGTGATTCCAGAAGAGGACGCAAAAGTCATTCATGCAATTGAAGACAGGATCTTCTCAAGCATGAGGCTGGGTTTTGACCTGTCGGAGCTCGACATCTTGGATGATGTGAATGCAAGCAAAAGGAAGATAGAGGAACTGGGAGAAAAGATCGCGGTTAGTAATGCGGAACTTGCCGCCACCATCCAGGAAATAGCCCATTCTATTTACTTCGACTACAGCTCCCATGGAGATGTTCCGGACTTTTTTGATGCTGTTATGAGGCTGGGCGCCGACCGCGTGAGGGCACTCGTCTTTTCCCTTTCACTGTTCTCTCTCGGCAAAGGTCCGGAAGCGAGGCTCCGTGCGGCGAAAAGCGCGAGCATTGGCATCCTGGGAAGGATCATCGCCAAGCAGATGAATTTGGACGACGAGTGTGTCCGAAGAGTGGAAACAGGAGGGTTGCTTTCGCAACTGGGAAAAAACGTATTGATGAAAGCGCGTGAATTAGGCGCCGATCTCAGCGATGAGTTCATCAAAAAATATGAGGTGTATCTGGCAACCCTACTGATTGAGCGGCTGAAACTGGACCCGTTCCTCAAAGAAGCTGTCGACATGTCTGTTGTGGAATTTGAGGAAGATTCTTTTTCCCTGGCTGGGATCATCAAGCTTGCCGAGGCGTTAACTGAGGAAAGCTTCAGAAAACAGGGCAAGCTCGTCTTGAGATCTCCCCTGCCTGATAAAAACAATATTCTCACCAGAACACCGGGAGATGATGTGAGAACGCTTTTTGCCGTGCTCGGGGTCGAGGAATTCATAGAGATCCAGGAGGTCCCGACGCAGCGCCAGGAAGAAGCGACAGAGAAACACGGGGAAGTGGATCACAAGAAGAGAACGGGCAGGAAACGGTGAATACCAAGATAAAAGACCTGACCCCGGATGGTTTGTGACCCCGGATGGTTTCCGGCTGTAGCTGCTAAAGGGTCGTTAAGGAAAAAATGATGAATCGCGGAGAAATGATCAAAGCGTACAAGAACAGCCTTCGGCCGATGGGGATCGTGCAGGTCAAAAACCTCACGAACGGCCGCGTGTACCTCGCGGCAAGCGCCAATACCGCGGGGACGATCAACAGCATACGGTTTCAACTCAAGATGGGGACCTTTCTCCCAAGCCCCAGCCTGGCAAAAGACTGGAAGGAGATGGGAGAGCAGAGCTTCATCTTCGAGGTTCTCGACGAACTCAAGCCCGTTGATGATCCTGCGCACGACTATCGAGAAGACTTGAAAGCGCTCGAGACGATGTGGCTGGAGAAGCTCAAGCCGTCCGGAGAGCAAGGATATTATTGAACGAGGGTGACCGGGCGGAAATATCAGAGCGATCAGGGGCGAGGTCTATAATGTTAGCGTTTTCACTTGTGCACTCAATCTCCGAGTCTTTATTCTCTGCCTCAGCTATTGAAAAAAGAATATCACCGCAGTATTATATTGCAGACTGTCAAGGGAGATCCGGGGATGCACATGAGCGATGCATTGCAGGAAGAAGAAAGAAGACTGCGGATGTTGCGGTTCGTCGTGGACCTTAACCAGGCAATACTCATGCAGCAGACGGACCTGACGCTTCGGGAAGCGTTCGACATCCTTAAGAACACACGGCAGGCTGCGCGGAACCTTTTCCCGGGCAAGGATGATGTTTTCGAACTCATCTATACTCCGCGGCTCCGGAGGATCATCCGGGAGCGGTTCCTGATCGCCGGAGGACGTTTGGGGGGACAGAGAGGGTCTCGCGGCTTGACAGAGCCGCAGGGGATCGGACCGTGAGAACATTTTAGACCTAACCCCCAGGGTGATCTCCCCGGGGTACAGGGAGAGGGGCTATGGAACGAGCGGGCGGCATAGGCAGCGAGGCACTCCTCGATTGTATCGTCATCGGGGCGGGCCCGGGAGGCCTGCAGGCCGGCATCCACCTTGGCCGATACAACTTCCGTGCCATGCTTTTCCACAGTCCCGGAGGGCGGACCTATCACGCGAAACACATCGAGAACTACCTCGGCCTTCGTATTGTCTCGGGCCCGGACCTCCTGGAATCCGGCATCGCCCAGGCGAAGAGCTTCGGCGTCGTTGTGGAAAACGCCAAGGTGCAGCGCGTCACAGCCCAAGAGGGGCGCTTCGAGGTGCTGGCCGAGGGGAAGACCTACCGCTCCCGTTTCGTCATCGCCGCCTCAGGGGCCCGCGAGACCCTTGCCCCTTTCAAGAACCTTATGCGCTTTTTCGGCACCTCCTACTTCACCTGCATGATCTGCGACGGCTATCGCACAACCGGCAAGAAGCTGCTCGTCATAGACCGCACTATAAACGGGGTGCGCCTCAGCGTCGGCATGAAGCAGATGTTCACCAGCGAGGTGACTTTCCTTGCCCATGGCTTCTCCCTGGCGCCGACATACGCGGCGCTCCTCGAGGAGGAGGGGATCGGCCTGGTTGAGGGGCGGCCGGAAGAGCTTCTCGGCGAGAAGACCCTCGAGGGGGTGCGGCTCAGCGACGGGCGCGTCATCTCCTGCGAGGTCATCATGGGGTGGGGTGGGATCTCCCTCAACGACGAGTACCTCGAGGGCCTCCCCCTGGAGCGCGACGCCGAGGGGTTCAAGATCATGACGAGGGGCGCGAGCGAGTCGAGCATCCCCGGCCTCTTCGTCCTGGGCGCTCTCCGCCAGGGCCACTCACAGGCGATCATCTCCGCGGGCCAGG
>JBGPIG010000173.1:0-5936 GCA_041484745.1 Nitrospirota bacterium
CACTCAGTCGATCAAGAGGTCCATGAAAATATATGCATGGATCATTATCCTGATTTTTGTGATGACCGGCGGCGTCTCCGCATGGTTGATCGTTTTAAACCGGAGACGGGAGAAGGCCGAGGAACGCGCGAAACACGAGAAGGAAGTCGAGATGATACGTTCCGAAAAGCTCGCGTCCTTCGAACGATTGACGTCGGGCATTACCTCCGAAATAGGGAATCCGCTGACATCGGTCTTCTCTTTTATCGATGTGTTGATGGACAGGGAGGATGATGAGTTCAAGAAGGAGACCCTCGAGACCATTTATTTCCATATGAACAGGATCTCGGAAATCTTGAAACAGTTGTCGGGTTTTTCGAAGATGACGCCTATGGAGCTCAAACCCTGCAAGGTAAACAACATGATAGAAGGTTCCCTTTCCCTCATCCAGTATGACAAGAGGGTACAGGACATCACCATTATACGGGACCTCCAATCGGATATACCGGCAATCACCACAGACGGGAACCAGATTTCCCAGGCCTTCGTGAACATCATCTTGAATGCGGCGGACGCCATGCCGAACGGGGGGACGCTCACGATACGCAGCAGGGTGCAAGACGGCGACATCGTCATCGCGTTCGAGGATACGGGGGTTGGTATCGGTAAAGAGAACCTCGGCAGGATCTTCGACCCCTTTTACTCCACCAAGGAGAAGGGAACGGGCCTGGGTCTCGCGGTGAGCTACAGTATCATCAAGGAACTCAACGGAAGCCTTACGGTAGAGAGCGAGCTCAATAAGGGGTCCCGATTTGTGATAATCCTTCCCCTGCAGGGAGCGAAATAAAACGCGGGCCGGTACTTATTTTATGAGAAACCGTATCGATAGCGGGTATTTTCGTAAATACGTTGAACAAGGTTAAATTGCAGGTTAGTCAATAAACAAGTCGAAGCTTTGACACGGATAGAAGCCGATAAGAAAGACGATTTTCACCGTTCCAGCAAAGCATTGTCTGTAAGAATCATAATTAAATCGGCAGGGATCAGTGTCAAATGCTTTGTGACTATGCTTCTCTTCGTATGCCGTCATTCGAAACTGAAACGCGAATGCGCTGAATAGTCTGATCACTGCGAATCGACCGTAGTTTCATTTCCCCCGGATCGCGCAAAAAAGCCCCCCAGCGCACCGACAGACATCGCGAGCGGGGTGAACATGATAAAGGAAACGATGACACCGCTGAATGCGGCAAGTCCCAGCCCCTCAGGTTTAAATAAAAAATTCAAGAGAAAAATCCCGCCTTTTAGCAGGACATGATCGATAAAGTACATGAACATGCCGGTCAGCGCCGCATGCCAGATAGTCCCCAGTTTTTTGCGTATAACAAGCCGTCCCGCATAATAAATTATGGCGAGCCTGCCGAGATTATAGAGAATGTCGCCGAGACCATACGGGAGAAATGCAAAGAGAGTATTTACTAAAAGAAAATTGATCAGAATATAAAAGGCCGGACGCCGCATCACCGCCAGGAATTTCTTTTTGTTGATATCCTTTTCGTTATCGGTAGTCATAGATGTGACCATCCTCCTGACCCGTATTGATTTCTCGGGTTGCTTTCCCAGAATAACGAAATGGTTTGCGCCCAGCGGGCAAGGGAGAAGCGGATATGACTTTGAACTATGACTTCTCCTGTCGAGGCGCCGGCAGTCGCTTTGTCCGTTTGCTGAAGAGGTCGAACCGGAGCGCGAGCCACATGAGACTTTTCACGCTTTTCAGCGCGACCTTGACATCATTGATCGTACGCAGATCCAATAGTTTCCTCAGCAGAAAGGAGGGCCTGAGATAGAATTTTCTGAATGCGATCTGCCGGAGCTTATGGATATCGTCCCGGGTCATCGTCTTTGGAATGAAGGCAGCCCCTTGATAGGTGAAGTCAGTAAGGTCCTCGGAGACGGTCCCGAAGCGTTCCAGATTGTCGTACAGGTACGTGCCGGGGAACGGTGTGATGGCATGGAAATTCGCCATGTCCGGATCCAGCGTTACCGCGAATTCGATGGTCTGAAGTCCTTCCTCGAATGTTTCACCCGGGATCCCGAACATGAACGGCGTGCTGACCTTGAGGCCCACGTCCTGCGCATCATGAACGGCGGTTCTTATCTGGTCGAGGGTCGTGCCTTTCCTGATCGTATTAAGGTTCTTCTGCACGCCGCTCTCTGCACCGAAAAGAATCGCCCAGCAGCCGGCATCTTTAAACGCCTTTAACAGCGGTTTATCCACCTGGTTGACGCAGGCAGAGGCAAACCAGGTGAACGAGAGGCGCCGCCGCAGGATCTCTCGTGCGATCTCGCGAGCCCTGTTATAATCGGCTGCGAAGGTGTCATCCAGGAACTTTATCTCCTTATATCCCTGCCTGATGCAGAGCTCGATCTCCTGCATTACATTTTCTACGCTCCGATAGCGGATCCCGCTCTTCCGCTCCTTATCCAGCTGAAAGCAATAGATGCAGTGCCGGTTGCAGCCTCGTGAGGTTATCATCACGGCTACGGGTTTTTTCCGATAGGTACCCGGGGGGGGGATATAGCGCTGTGTGTCACCCAGAAGCTCCCGTGCCGGAAAGGGAAGGGAATCGAGATCAGCAATGAGTGGTCTCGGCGGATTCGCGACGATCCTCTCTCCTCTCCGGAACACGACACCCAGGACCCCATCAAGGTTTCTACCGGAGGCGAGCCGTTCGACGATCTCGAGAACGGTAAACTCGCCTTCACCGGTTACGATCGCATCAATGTCCGTTCCCGCATCGACCAGGCAGCGCTCCTGAACCGCAATGGGATAGGGCCCGCCCGCGCAGATAAAGCAATCGTGCGCAAGGAGAACTCTCAGGTCGGCAGCGGTCTTTTTTGCTTTGTTCCATCCGAAGGTGGTTGAGTAGAGCCCGATAAATTGGGGGTCGAATTGCCGGATTTCAGCGAGAACCTGTTTATGGGTCAGAAAAGCCCCGTTCAAGAACCTGACATCATGTCCGGCCTTCTGAAGCATGGCAGCCACGGACAGGGTGCCGACCGGCTGCCAGTAGTTGATCTGGGAACTCGCCGTTTTTGAAGAAAAGATCTCTTCGGGGACCCAGGCGGGTATGACGAGAGCGCACTTCATAAAACCATTATGTACTCGCGAGGACCAGTTCGTCAAGATCGGCAAGGTCGGCAGTGAGGGTTTTTTGCATGACCTTCTCCGCGGTCTCCATGCCTGACCGTATGGCGACGTCCATATTATAATAGCGGAACATGCCGCTTCTGCCCGCACTGTGGAGATTGCTGAACCGACCCAGGTAGTCATGCACAGCCTCGGCATGCTTCAGGTAACCGACCTCGAAGAGCGGATAGGCCTTCGGCACGCGCACAACCATGCTGTCCAGGACCTCCCGCCGGCTGATAAATCCGAGTCGGACAAGATGGTCTACAGTGAGATCCGTGAGCTTGTTATCAGGCATTGTCCAGATTTCGTCGCCCCTGAAACTAAAAAACTCCGTGACCAGGAGAGATTTGCCCGGCGGTGCCATGGCAGGGCTCCAGTTCGTCGGCTCATGGATCCTCCCGAACGGGATATCCTTTTCCGGGATGTAGACCCAGGTCTGGTCCGTGACCCGCTCCCGGTCTACCATGATCGCAACGATGACGAGATCTCGGAATCTGAGCTTAGCCGCGGTTTCGAGGACCGGGCTCGGGGGAGAAGGATTGAGCATGCCCACGAGCTTGGTCATGGGAATGCTGGATATGAATTCGTCGGCCGGAACCGTATATATCCGGTCCTGATTCCGGACCGTAATGTTCTCGACCCTGAAATCTCGATGATTGACGCTGATGACACTGGTGTCGGTGAAAACGTCATTGCTCTTTTCGATCTCGTCCCGGAGCCGGTCGGACAACCGTCCGATCCCAAGGGATGGATACAGAAAACCGTCAGTCAGGGTTGCCGGGTCTTTGCCACTGAACTTGCAGAAGGCGTTTTTTACCGCCTTTGCCAGGGACAGCCCGTTGATGCGCTGGGCAACCCAGGTTGCGCTGATCCTGCTGCAATCGATGCCCCAGACCTTCTCACTGTACTCTTTGAAATAGATATCGAACATAGCGCGGCCGAAATTGCCGACCACCCAGTCCTCGAGCGATACGTATTCTTTTTTTCGGATTGTTCGTTTGATCCGTTCCCGCGCGTAATCGGCGAGGATCCCCGTTGTAGTCAAGAGACCGAGGCCGAACATGGCATTCAGCGGTTTCAGCGGATAGTCGAAATATTTTTTGCGCATATAGATCTTGCTGCTGCGCTGAACGGAGATCAACTCGTTTCCCATCAACTCCCGTACGAAGGCATTGATCTTTTTGTCCCTGGTGAAAAACCGATGGCCGCCGAGATCGAAACGGAAACCGTTCCTTTCGATCGTTTTCGACAGTCCGCCGACGACGGCATCATGTTCGTACACGCCGACCCTAAAGCCGGCGTTCGTCAAGACGCAGCCTGAGGAGAGGCCGGAGAGGCCGCCACCGAGAACGACGATATCCTTTGTTAAGCCGCTCACCGAATCACCTGAGAGAGTATTATTGAATTGAACGCCGGAGGGAATACTACTTTCATATCCATAGCTTAATCGGGACGATACAGGGCGGGGCATTAGAGAATGGCGCAAGAACCTGCGTTGCCCGCCGCCGTTACGTGATCCCTCCCCGAGATCCGGGGACCACGCGTCCGGATGCCGGGGAGGGAAGTGTTCTTTGAAACCCCTTTATCTACTTGACGACCAGCACGGGCACATCCGCGTTGTCCACTACTTCCCTGCTGACGCTCCCCATGAACAGGTGGGTCGTCCTTTTACCCCGTGAGCCGACGATGATAAGTTCCGCCTTCATTTCCTTGGCCGTTTTCAATATCTCTTCGGCAGGGTGACCCTTTCTGACGACGGTTTTGATCCCTTTTAATCCTTTTTGTACGAGGGCTTTTTTGTAATACACAAGAATTGACTGAGCTTTTTTGTCCAAGGCCCGCTGATATGCGGTGCCCTTCAACACATCTCGCAGGGTGGCCATTTCAGAATCACCGAGCATTTCATCGATGAGCGATTTATTGCCCTCGAATTTTTCCACATAGACCAATTCGATGACCTTCGGACGCATACAGGCGCAAAAATTACTATATGCGGAAAAAGCTTTTTTTGTGCCTTTTGTGTCGTCTACCGCAATGAGTACCTTTTCCATGCTGTCTCCTTGTGCGAGGGTGCGGATCGAAGCGCTCACCATTCACCGCTTCGATCAAGAAGCAGATGCCCATTATTCAGCGGGGGCCATCCGCTCATTCTGTAAACAGTACGGCGCGTCGGTCACGCGTGCACTATTTCCCGTAGCCGCCCGCTGCGGGGGCCGGGGCGCCGTAGCCGCCTGCCGCGGGGGCCGCCGGTGCAGCGCCGTAGCCGCCTGCTGCAGGAGCCGCCGGCGCAGCGCCATAACCACCCGATGCAGCAGCTGGTGCGGCGCCGTAGCCGCCCGATGCCGGTGCAGCAGCCGATGATCCATAACCTCCTGAAGCGGGTGCTGAACCATGACCGCCCGAGACGCCGTGGCCGGGAGCGGCCGTCGAAACCATCTCATGCTGCTGGCTGTAAATCACCAGAAAACCGAGAATGCACACCATGATCGCAATAAGGATCATCAGTGGTGTTTTCATATATCCTCCTCTGAAAGGGGTGAGGGAATTCTCAGCCCTTTTTGATTTTGTAGATGATCTTGCCGCCTTCGTTCTTCTTCTCCATCAGATCATGACCAGCCTGATCGAGCATCTGCAATATAGTTTCCGCCGATGAGGGATTGTCGAATGTCATCTCGAGTACCTCACCTTCTGCGATTTTCTCCAGCGACTTCTTGCAGTAGATCTGGGGATGGGGGCACACATAGCCGCACACATCGAGCGCATAGAC
>JBGPIG010000174.1:0-5935 GCA_041484745.1 Nitrospirota bacterium
ATGCTCGTTACTGCATTGCTCAAGAACGAAAAAATAGAAACAACGACAGCCAAGGCGAAAGAGATACGACCCTTGGCAGAGAAAATGATTACCCTCGGCAAGCGGGGAGATTTGCACGCGCGTCGTCAGGCGATCAGCTTTATTCACGATGAATCCGTCGTGAGTGCCTTGTTTTCCGAGATCGCGCCGCGGTTCTCCTCCCGGAATGGCGGTTATACCAGAATTGTGCCAACCCGCACCCGGTTTGGTGACGCTGCTCCCATGGCCGTTCTTGAGCTGGTTGAACGGAAAAAAATAGGGGATGGAGCAACCAAGGGCAAAGAAAAAACCGCCGCGTCGTAATGAAGGGCATTGCGTACGTTGTGGAATAATCACAATCCGGGCACGACAGCATGATCGTGAGCACAGGAGCGCATAGAAATATACAGGCAAGGATTCCCTTGCCTTTTTTATTGCATTTACACAAAGCTGCCGTTATGTTACTATCTCTTGTATCGATAAGATAATCGGGGCCTATGGTAGATGTAAAAAGCATAACCTCAGCGCTGAAAACTCGCTTGCCTCAGGTCGCTTTCCGGTGGTTGGGCGGGATCGTATGCAGAATTTCTTTTTTTATGACCGTTGCACTTGTCCTGGTCGTCACGCTGGCAGGCGCTTTCTTTTTTTGGGAAGGGAAGAAGACCCTCGACGCAGATAGCCGCGGCCGGGCACTGTATGTGGCCAGAGAGCTGGCGGCATTAACTGCAGGTGACATTATTACGGGAAACCTGGTTGAGATTTCTAAAAAGCTGTCTCCCTCCTTTACCGCAAACGAGGATTCACCGTCTGGAAGCGCCCTCCTCTATCTGATAGCATACAATCATAAATGTGAGCTGCTCATCGGGAGCACTGCCACCGAGGTTTTTGCCGCCGGCGATTCATATTCGTACACGCTCCCGTCCGGAAACGGTACGGTGCGGGACGAGGTCTTTCTTGACTGCAAGTCCACGCAGGTCCATGAGCCGGTCTTCCTGATTAAGAAAAGCGGCGTCTATGATCTTGTCATCCCGGTCCGCAAAGGGAACAAACAGGCCGGTTTTATCCGGGTCGGCATTTCCGGGCAACGCTATGAGCAGAAATTCATAGGTATCATGAGAAAGTCTGCCGTCGTTCTTCTCGGAATTCTCCTGATGGGGATTGCATTCAGTCAGATCATTGCACAAGGCATTACCAGGCGCATCTCGCGACTCAGCGAGGCGGCCGACAAACTTGGTAGGCAGAACTGGGACACCCCACTTCCCGTCAAGGGTTCGGATGAGATCAGCAAACTAGGGCATGCATTCAATCAGATGGCGCTCGCATTAAAACAGCGAGAGGCAAGCCTCTCACACGGGAACAGGGACTTGTTTATCCTCCACACGACCGGTCTTGACCTCATGGAGAGTCTCGACCTTGACACCCTGCTTGCCAAGATCTCGGCGCGTGCAGAAGACTTGGTGCGGGCCGATACCACGGCGATCTCCCTTGTCGACAACTCGGACCGGATGTTGAAATATCTGGGGGTGTTCGGGAGCAAAGCAAAAGCGATCCAAGGTCAAGAAATGCCGATCGAGGCGGGCGGGATTTACAACTGGCTTGCGAGCTACGGTACTCCGCTCCTGATCCCGGACGCCCAGGCGGATTTCAGGCTCGACAGCGCCCTGATGAAGTCACTTGGCATCAAGGGTATTATGACCGTTCCCCTGTGGTCATCGAACATGATGACGGGCCTCATCACCGCCGTCAACAAGAAGGGAGGAGCGAGCTTTGATAAGCACGATCTCAGGTTGTTTACGGTTTTTTCCAGCCTTGCGGCCGCGGCGCTGCAGAATGCCTCGCTCTACAACGACTTGAAGTGGAAAATGATCGAACTGAAGACGACTCAGGAACAGCTTGTGCACTCAACAAAGATGGCTGCCATTGGCGAACTGTCGGCTAATATTGCCCACGAGATCAACAACCCCCTGACGAGCGTGCTCGGCTATACCACGCACCTCTTGAAGACGCTCGATCTCCCCGAGGCGCCACGACGCATCCTCGGGATGATGGAACAGGAGACGCTGCGGGTGCGGAAGATCATCCGCAACCTGCTGGATTTTGCCCGTCAGAAGCCGTCGTGGATGCAGCCGGCGGACATAGCACGGCCGCTCCGTGAAGCGGTGGCGCTTGTGCAGGGGATGGCCAATAAGGCCTCGGTCTCCATTCATGAGGACTATCCACCTGCTCCGGTTACGGTGAACATGGACCATAATGAGATGAAGCAGGTGTTCATCAATATCATCAACAATGCGATCCAGGCCATGCCGCGGGGGGGAGATCTCCGGATACGCCTGGATGGCTCCGGTGATCATGAGATGGCGGTTGAGTTTGCTGACACGGGTGTCGGCATCGCTCCGGAACAACAGGGCAAAATTTTCGAGCCTTTCTTTTCCACAAAAGACAATGGCGCCGGCACCGGGCTCGGACTTTCGATCAGTTACCGGATCGTGAAAAATCATGGCGGCAGAATCGTGGCAGAGAGCGAGGTTGGGAGAGGGACCGTTTTCAGAGTGTTTCTTCCCGTATATCAGAACCCCATGGTAATACAGAAAGCAAAGTGCTAAAGAGATAAAGAGAGGGAACTGTGACGTGGTATTAAGCAACCGTGATCGTCCTTGTCGTCGCATAACAATGGACAACTGAGATAATACGATGAAAAAGAAAATCCTCTTAGGCTTCGGTTTGCTGCTCTGCATCTTCCTGGTGGGGAGCATCATTGCCGTGATCTACATTACCAGGACCACGAACCGCATGGATAGGTTGATCTTGCTCCATCAGGTCGAGATCATGCGGGAGGACCTGACAATCCGTGTGCAACTGGTTCAGTCCCACCTCTATCGTAATAAGATACAGCGTGGAGGGGATGCGGATGCGCTGATCGCGCAGGTGCAAGAGATGGACCGCGTGATGGACTCCTGCGTGGGGTGCCATCATGCGCCGGAACTTGCGCAAGGCCTTCGGGGAATGCGGGATATGGCGAATGACTATAAGGCCGCCATCAGCCGGCTGATCACTGCCTCCGGGAATTCGGAACGGCTCTCGGCCCTCCAGCGCAGGGCCCAGGATATCGGGCAGGAGCTCATTACCATGACGCAGGGCATGGCCTTTACCGCCAATGTCCACCTGCAGCAAAAGACCCAGGAGTCAATGGCAGCCATCCGGGAGATTCGGTACGTGCTGTACATTACGCTCCTCCTCGGCTTCCTCCTCGCGTCCATAACCGTCTATCTCCTGGCGAAGAGCCTGGACCAGAGGCTCCAGAATCTGCTTGAGGCGACCCGACGCATTTCTCACGGGGAGCTCCAGCATCGGGTCGATACCAGCGATGCCCAGGGCAGCGAGTTCAAGGAGCTGGGAGAGGCGTTCAACACAATGACGCAGAACCTCCATCTTTCCCAGCGTCAGCTGGTACAGAGTGCTAAGCTCGCGGCGATCGGGGAATTGGCCACCAATATCGCCTATGAGGTCAACAACCCCCTGACGGGCGTCCTTGGCTATGCGGGCCTGCTGCTCAAAGCAGACGATGTCCCCGCAGACAAAAAAGAGTATCTGAAGATTATCGAACGCGAGACGCTCCGGGCACGGGAAATTCTCAAAAACTTGTTGGATTTTTCCCGCCGGAAACCCCCGCAACTTATTAAAACCGATATTACCTCCGTCATCCGGGATACCATCCCGCTGGTAAAAGGCAGGGCGCAGTTGAGCAACGTGGAAATTGTCACCCAGTATCATCCCGCGCTTCCGCTTGTGGCGATAGATGCCGATGAAATGAAGCAGGTATTCGTGAACCTGCTCAACAATGCATTTTTTTCCATGCCCAGGGGAGGGACCCTGACGATTCGGTGCAGACATGACAAAGACATTTCCGGGAAAGAGATTGTGGCCGTTGACCTCATCGATACCGGTCACGGCATCCCCGAAGAACAATTGGACAAGATATTCGACCCTTTCTTTACCGCGCGGCCGGACGGCGAAGGGATCGGACTGGGTCTGTCGATCAGTTATATGATCGTTCAGAATCACGGCGGTCGCATTGAGGTCGAGAGTAAAGTCGGCAAAGGTTCTACCTTTAAGGTGATTCTGCCGGTGTAGGAAGTGCAATCTTTTTATGGTAAGGTTCGGATTTATCAATTCGCATTCCGCAATCGCACCGTGAAGCGAGGAGTCTAAACCATGGCGGGTGAAAAGATCCTCGTCGTCGACGACGAGGACATGATCAGGGACCTGTGTTACGACGTCCTGACTTCCGAGGGATATCAGGTGACCGCGGTCCCGAACGCAACAGCCGCACTCGAAGAGCTCGGCCGATCGGCGCCGGATCTCCTGATGACGGATATCAAGATGCCGGGCATGGACGGGCTCGAGCTGTTCGAAAGGGTCAAAGAACAGAACCTGGACATTGTGACGGTTTTTATTACGGGACATGGGACTCTCGACACGGCCATTGAGTCCCTGATGCGCGGCGTGGACGGCTTTGTTCTCAAGCCCTTCACCCAGGCGGAGCTCCTGGGCACGGTGGACCGTGCGATCAGCCGCAGTAGGCTGAAAAAAGAGAACATCAGGCTCAAAGCGCTGATTCCTTTGTTTGAGATCAGTAAATTGCTGGTGACTGAGATCGACCTCGCCAGCCTGTTTAAGATCATCACCGAGGTTTTGGTGCAGGAGTTCGCGGTGGACCGCGTCTCGCTGATGCTGATCGACGAGACCAGCGGGACCCTGCTGATTCGCGCTTCGCACGGCCTGGCGACGGATATCGCGCTCAAGGCGCGCCGCAAGATCGGTGAAGGGGTGTCCGGCCTTGTGCTGAAGCACCGGAAACCGCTGATCATATCTGCAGGCAAGCATCCTGATCAGGAAGTGATGGACGCAATCAACCTTGAGGACATGCCCGCCTCATCCATGTCGGTCCCCCTCATCGGAAAGAACAAACTGTTCGGTGTGCTCAATGTGAGTAAATTCGCGGGGCCGCCGTTCAGTACGAGCGACCTCCAGATCGTGTTGATTCTGTCCAGCCAGGTCGTGACGGCCATGGAGAACGCCGCACTCTACGAAAACCTTCGGGAGAACTACTTCCGGACTGTCCAGGCGCTCGTGGCCGCTGTCGAGGCAAAGGATTCGTACACGCGATGGCACTCCACCAACGTTGCGAAGTACGCGGTGGCGATCGCACGGGACATGGGAATGAGCCCGTCACAGCTCGAAGAAATCCATATTGCCGCGATTCTCCATGACATAGGCAAGATTGGCATCAGCGAGCTCATTATCAGCAAACCGACGCGTCTGAGCCGCGAGGAATTTGACATCATGAAAGACCACCCGGCGCACGGAATCAGGATTCTCGAGCCGATCGGATTCTCGTCCACCATTATCGGCGCTATTTATCAGCACCATGAGCGCTACGACGGCAAAGGTTACCCCCGGGGGCTTGCCGGGGAGGAGATCACGCTTGTTGCGAGGATCCTCAGCGTCGCAGACACGGTCGATGCCATGGTTTCCGAGCGACCGTACCGCGGCACCATCTCGAGCCAGGAGGTCATCCTTGAGTTGGAGCGGGAAGCAGGGAGGCAGTTTGATCCGCAAGTTTCGGAATCCGCGAGACAACTGATCGAAAAAGGCCTGCTGAATCTTGGAGTGCACTCCTATCATCAATATGCGGCCGGAACGGATAAGACACGTGGAGATGAGTAGGTAGACAGAAGAAGACAGGAGACAGACGACAGACATAAGACAGAGCATCTATCTTCTTATGACCCGCCCCTGTCCGGCGGTCCGCACACATTCGTCGCGCATGGTGAGAGGAGTTTTTGCTTGAGCTTCTTGCCTGTGAGGGAGAGCAGGAGAAGGAACAGGATTGAGAATCCGAGAGAATTGAACACAT
>JBGPIG010000175.1:0-5881 GCA_041484745.1 Nitrospirota bacterium
ATCGCCCCCTTTGCGCCGCACTTTGCCGAAGAACTCTGGGAGTCTCTCGGAGGGAAGTCGAGCATTGCCAACGCGACCTGGCCGCAGTATGATCCCGAGGCGATCGCAGTTTCCGAGATCACGGTCGTTGTGCAAGTGAATGGTAAGGTCAGGAGCAAACTTACGTTGCCTGTTGGTACGTCAGATAAGGACATAGAGGCTGCCGCGCTTGCTGATCCCAAGGTCAAGGAGTTTACCTCCGGCAAGCCGCCGAAGAAGGTGATCGTGGTGCAGGGCAAGCTGGTAAATGTGGTGGTGTGAAGTGCGAACAAGGAAGGTGACGAGGGATGAAAGACGAGAGACGAGGTACGACGGATGAGAGACGGACAAGGATTACGTCCATCGTCCAAGCGAGCGGTCATCCATCCTCGCTCGTTATTATTCTGCTCACCCTGCTTCTGCTGCTCTCCTCATGCGGCTACCGGTTCACCCCTGTTGGTGGGGTCGTCCCCGAAGGCGCTAAGACCATAGCCATTCCGACATTTATCAATGGTACCAAGGAACCTTTTGTAGATGTTGAGGTGACGAAGGCCGTGGTTGACGAATTTCTTGCTGATGGCAGGCTGAAAGTCGTCAGTTCTGAAGTGGCCGACCTGGTGCTCAAGGGAACAGTGGTAAAATTTGATTTAACCCCGCTTTCCTATACGTCCGATTCCTATGTACAGCAGTATTCGGTCAGCATCGGCCTGAACGTGAGCATCGAGGACGTCAGGACCAAAAAACTATTATGGCAGGAGAAAGGGCTTAGTTCGGTTTTTGTTTCTTCTTATCCCGTGACGATCGGCGACATCACGGCTACGAAGATAGCAAAAGAAGCGGCCCTCAAAAAAGCGAGTCAGGACGTGGCCTGGACGCTCCGGAGCAGGATTCTCGAGGGCTTTTAGCATATGAACAATGATATACCGCCATTGTTCAGTTTACTTCCCCCTTTGTCATCTTCATACCATGGCTAAATACCAGGAACTCATATCAAGTCTTAAAAAAGGCACTGTTCTTCCCCTCTACTTGTTCTACGGTGAGGAGGCGTTCCTTATGCGGGAGGCGGTCGACCTGATCATCAGCACAGTAATTGATCCGGGAGCCAGGGATTTTAATTTTAATACGCTTTACTGCAAGGAGACTACGGCATCCGAGCTTGTTAACCTTTGCCAGGCCTTTCCTTTCATGTCCGAAAGACGGCTGGTCATCGCGAAAGAGATCGATGTTTTCAAGGCAGCCGACCTTGAAGAACTTGTCCCGTATCTCGACGACCCGTCGCCCAGTACCTGTCTGGTGATGCTCTCGAACCAGGGAAAGTACGATAAAAAGTCCGTAGTCTCGGCCGTGGAAGCACACGGCGCCGTGACCCGATTCTATGCCCTTCTGGACCGCGAGATCATTACCTGGATCGAGGGATGGGCAAAGGCGCGTGGTCTCTTCATTCAGCAGGATGCGGCCCAATTTCTTTTTCAAACCCTCGGTAATGATCTCCAGAAGATCGCCAACGAACTCGAGAAGGTCCATATCTTCATTAAAGAGAAAAAGGCCATGGCGCTTGTTGACGTAAAGAGCGTGGTGGGGGACTTTCGCGAGTTCACGTCCTTTGATCTTGCAGCCGCTCTCGGATCGAAGAACCGTGAGAAGGCGTTCCTCATTCTGTCCCGGCTGGTCCAGGAAGGGGAGCAGCCCGTGGGTCTGCTCGGTTCCCTGGCTTGGAACTTCCGGCGACTCTTGCAGGCCAAGTCTATGGAACTCGCGGGGGTCGGGCCTGACGAAATCATGAAAAAACTGAGGCCCCCGGTGATCTTTCATCAGGTTGCTTTGTTCAAGTCACAAATGAAGAGTTATACGCTGGATGAACTGCGCGTGGTCTTTGCTATCATGATGTCAACGGACAAAGCGCTCAAGTCGAGCGGTCTGAATGGAAGGCTGGTGCTGGAGCGCATGATCCTGAAGGTGTGTGGAGTGTAGTTATTTGAAAGGGTGAGGGGAACATGAAACGGAGAACCGGCGAATGGGTGAATCGGGGAAGAGGTTTTACTGTCTCCGCTTCCCCGGCCCTCCGCGTCACCGATTCCCGCTGATTACGCCGCGCTGATTTTTCCCACCTTGATCGAAAGACGGGATATCTTGCGCGATGCGGTGCCCTTGTGCAGGATACCTTTTGACGCGGCCTTGTCATAGGCCTTCATGGCCTTGACCATGGCATCCTTGGCAACATCGGCTTTCTTGGCCTCCACGGCCTGCTCCACCTTCTTTGCCAGGGTCTTGAGCATGGATTTCACGGATTTGTTGATCTCGTGCTTTTTGTCGGCCTGTTTCTGCCTTTTGATCACTGATTTGTGAATTGCCACTTCTTGCCTCCTTTGGGATTGAAAAACAGACTCATCTTTTAACACAAACGGCCGGCGGGTGTCAAGAAAAAAAACCTTTTGTTACCGGCCGGTTTCTGATAAAGTACCCACTTATTTTCGTATCTCTTCGAGGTGCATCGGTTATGTCTGAACAGGTTACGGTCGCAAAAGCCGCCGGCGTTGTCGGCGTTGCAACGCTTGCAAGTCGCATCATGGGGTATGCGCGCGATATGGTCATGTCCTGGGCTTTTGGCACGGGTCTGGCGGCTGACGCGTTCTATGTGGCCTACCGTATCCCGAACCTCCTGCGCGAGCTCTTGGCGGAGGGTTCCATGTCCGCGGCTTTTATCCCGGTGTTCACCGAGACGCTCACCAAAGAATCCAAGGATAGTGCCCGCCATCTGGCCAACGCGGTATTTGCCCGGCTGCTCGTGATCCTCGTGGTACTGACCGGACTCGGCATTCTATTCGCGCCTTACGTGGTCAAAGTGGTTGCCTGGGGCTGGGCTTATAAGGCCGAGCATGACAAGTATGTTCTCGCCGTGACGCTCACGCGAATCATGTTCCCTTACCTCCTGTTCATAGGTCTTGCTGCGCTTGCCATGGGCATGCTGAACTCCCTCCGCTCATTCCTCACGCCGGCCCTTTCACCGGTCATGTTGAACGTGATGACCATCTCGGCCGTGGTCTTGAGTATCAAGTTCATGTCAGAGCCGATTCTCGGTGTCGCCGTCGGTGTAGTGCTTGGCGGGCTGTGCCAATTCCTGATCCAGGTGCCGGGGCTCAACAGGCAGGGGATGATGATGCGGCCCCAATTTGTGCCCACGCACCCGGGTGTCAAAAAAATCGGCACGCTGGCCCTGCCGGTCTTCATAAGCTCCTCGGTGAATCAGATCAATATTTTCATTGGAACTATCTTTGCGTCGTTCCTGGCAACGGGAAGTATCACGTTCCTGTTCTACGGCATGCGGTTCATCCATTTTCCCCTCGGCATCTTCGGCATCGCCATTGCCACGGCTGTGCTCCCTACCATGTCGGCCCAGGCAGCGAGGCGCGAGACCGAGGAGTTTCGCGAGACGCTTTCGCTTGGGCTCAGACTGGTATTCTTCATCATGTTCCCGGCCATGGCCGGGCTCATCACGCTCCGGGTGCCCATCGTGAGCCTTCTCTTGGAGCACGGACAGTTTGATGGCATCTCAACGCAGGGTGTCGCCACTGCGCTCCTGTATTATGCCGTGGGGCTCTGGGCTTTTGCCGGAGTCCGGATCGTGGCCCAGGCGTTCTATGCGCTCCAGGACACCAAAACACCCGTCAAGATCGCGGTGGTGGCGCTCATTACGAATATTCTGCTGAGTTCCGCATTCATCTCCCTGACGGAGCTTGCCCATGGAGGCCTGGCGCTTGCGACATCGCTGGCGGCCATACTGAACATCAGTCTGCTTACGCTGCAGCTTAGGAAAAAGATCGGACGCATGGACGGCAAGAAGATCTTGACATCGCTCCTCAAAATCGTCCCCGCATCCGTTGCCATGGGCGGAATCGGTTGGTGGATCAGCCGGGATCCGGTCTGGGCTTTGGGTGGAAATATTCTTTACAAGAGCGAAATGCTTGTCGGTGGAATGGCTGTGAGCCTTTGCTTCTATATTGCTGTTATGTGGATTCTGAGGAGCCAGGAACTGAAGTTCATCTGGGGGATAGTGAGGAGAAAACGGGGTCAGGGGTCAAGGGGGAGAAAGGGATAGCCGATGATGAAAAGTGCTCTCATAAAAACACCTCTCGGATGGTCGGGAATGGCTGTGTCCGAGCATGGTATCTGTTGTGTTGTTCTGCCGAAGAATGATAAGAAGGCAGTCGAGCGGGAATTGATGAGTTCGGCGTGCGGAGGCCGGGGTGCCGAACCATCTGCCGTTCCTTCAGCCACTCTCCTGACGAGTACCGTTATGCTTCTCCAGAAGTACTGTTCAGGCGAGCGTGTTTCATTTGACCTATCGCTTGATCTGCGTTATTATACAGCCTTCCAACAGGCGGTTTGGCGTGCGACCGCGAAGATCCCTTACGGCCAGACAAGGTCCTATGCGTGGATCGCGAAGAGGATAAAGAATCCGAACGCCGTCAGGGCCGTTGGCCGGGCGCTTGGAGCAAACCCCATTCCGATCATCATTCCTTGACACCGGGTGATCAACTCGGCAGGTACGCTGGGCGGGTTTTCGGGCGGGATAGCGATGAAGAAAAAACTGCTGGAACTGGAAAAGAATAAGAACATTAACCACCGGGCACACGGGGGAAAGCGTAAGCAGCGCGATAGTCTATGCTCTAAAGGGGGCATGGTTTTCGATGCTTCATAATGCCCTGAGTTACGATTTTCTCTGTGACCTCCGAGGTGCAAGCAGGTATTCATGATCTTAATTCGACTCATCGTAGGCCCGCTCCAGGTAAACTGCTTTATCCTCGCCGACGAGAAGACCAAAGAAGCCGTGGTCATTGATCCCGGTGATGATGCCGGGGATATCCTGAAGACCGTCAGGGACAAAGGCTTCACGATCAGGTATATCATCAACACCCACGGCCACTTTGACCATGTTGGTGCGAACAAGGCGATCAAAGACTCCACGGGCGCAGAATTGCTTATTCACGAGGGTGACGCAGCGCTCATGGCTTCAGCGCCCATGCAGTCCCGAGCATTCGGCATCAATGCGGAGTCTTCGCCTCAAGCGGACCGGTATGTGAAGCACGGAGACGTGATACATGCCGGAGAAATAGCACTCAAGGTTCTGCACACCCCCGGACACTCTTCGGGCGGCATCAGCCTGCTCGAACAGGGAATGGTCTTTACGGGCGATTCGCTCTTCGCCGGCTCCATCGGCAGGACGGACCTGCCCGGCGGGGACCTTATGACACTGCTCCGCTCCATCAAAACGAACCTCATGACCTTGCCGGACGACACCAAGGTTTTTTGCGGCCATGGTCCTGCGTCGACTATCGGCGACGAACGCCGAGAGAATCCGTTCCTGAATTCTGAATCGGGGTTTGAATAATCCAGTTTGTCTTGAGGTTTGTCGGCTGGTGTGGTAAAGTAAAGACCATAGTTTGCCGCTCAGGAACGCGAATGTTCGAGAACAAAATCGCGAACGCGGGTTTTCAGCAATTCATACGATGTAGTTCCTTTTGTTTATTCGTTGCGATTCGCGCCAATAAATCTTTCTAAGGAGAATAGCTATGGTTGTCGGTCCGATTCGAGAAGGTCTTACCTTTGATGATGTACTGCTCTTGCCGGCAAAATCCGAAGTCCTGCCCAAGGATGTGGACATCCGTACTCAGCTTACGAAGCGGATAAGCCTCAATATCCCGCTCGTGAGCGCGGCCATGGACACGGTGACCGAGACAAAGCTCGCCATTGCCTTGGCCCAGGAAGGAGGCCTCGGATTCATTCACAAGGCGCTTTCCATCGAGGTGCAGGCCGAAGAGGTGGATAAAGTCAAAAAGTCGGAAAGCGGCATGATCATCGACCC
>JBGPIG010000176.1:0-5816 GCA_041484745.1 Nitrospirota bacterium
ATATCAATCCCGCCAACAAGCCTGAAGAATGGGAACAAAAGGGGCTCCGCGCCTTTGAGCAGGGGAACACCGAGGTCAGTGAACTCGTGCGCATCGGCGACCAGCCGTACCTCGGCCTGATGAAACCCTTTGTAACACAGCAGGAGTGTCTGAAATGCCACGGACAGCAGGGATACAAGGTGGGTGATATCCGGGGCGGGATCAGCATTGCCGTTCCCATGAAGCCGTACCTCGCCACCGAGAAGGTAGAGAAAAATGCGATGCTCATCACTCATGCCGTTCTCTGGATAATCGGCATAGGAGGCATCATCGTCTTTACGAGGCGTATTCAGAGAAAGCAGGGCGAGGTCTTTGCAAGTGAAGAGAAGTATCGCCTCCTTTTCGAGTATAATCCTCATCCCATGTGGGTCTACGACCTTGAGAGCTTCGCATTCCTCATGGTAAACGCCGCGGCTGTTCGAGAATACGGCTATTCACAAGAGGAATTTCTATCCATGACCATAAAGGATATTCGCCCGTCCGAGGATGTTTCCGCGCCTCTTCGGAACATAGCGAACGTCACCGAGGGCGTTGGTCCGGCCGGCGAGTGGAGGCATAGGAAAAAGGACGGGACCATCATCTATGTCGAGATCACGTCGCATACGCTGGAGTTCGCGGGACGCCACGCGGAACTGGTCATGACGAACGACGTCACCGAACGCCGGAAGCTCGAGGACCAGCTCCGCCACGCGCAGAAGATGGAGGCCGTGGGCCGGCTTGCCGGCGGCGTGGCCCATGATTTCAACAATGTCCTGACCGCGATCATCGGCTACGGCAGCTTGTTGCAGATGAAGATGAAGGCTGATGACCCGGTGCGGCGTAACGTGGTCGAAATCCTTGCGGCCGCGCAGCGGGGCGCCAACCTCACGCAGAGCCTGCTCGCGTTCAGTAGAAAGCAGATCAACAATCCGCGGCGGGTGGATATCAACCAGGTCGTTGAACGGGTCACCAAGCTTCTGGTCCGGGTGATCGGTGAGGATGTTCACGTGGAAACGAAACTGGATGACACAGATCTTGTCGTCATCGCGGACAGCGGACAACTCGAGCAGGTCCTGATGAACCTTGCAACGAATGCCCGGGACTCCATGCCGAAAGGCGGGTCCTTGCATATCGAGATCAAACGGGTGGTGCTCGATGAACGGTTTCTTCTGGCGCATAATTACGGGAAACCCGGCGCCTATGCGCTGATTTCTATTACGGACAGCGGAACAGGCATGGACGCAAAGACAGCGGGCATGATATTCGAACCATTCTTTACGACCAAGGAAGTGGGCCGCGGCACGGGACTCGGTCTTTCCATGGCGTACGGGATCATCAAACAGCACAGCGGATATATCACTGTGTACTCCGAGCCGGGGAAAGGTACCACCTTTAAGATCTACCTCCCCCTGGCAGCGACGGCCTCGGAGGAGGAAAAACCGGAACCGGCGGCGGTCCCCATCAAGGGGGGCGGCGAAACCGTGCTCCTGGCAGAGGACGATGAACCGCTCCGAAGACTCGCGAAGTCGGTACTCGCGGAATTCGGCTACACGGTCATCGAAGCGGTGGACGGTGAAGATGCGCTCGAGAAAATCAAACAGCATCGTGATACGATCCAACTTCTTCTCGTAGACGTTATCATGCCCAAAATAAACGGCAGAGAAGTGTATGCAGAAGCGAAGAAGCTGATGCCGAGTGTTAAAGTATTGTTTATGAGCGGGTACACCGCTGACATTTTACGGAAAAGGGGAATTCTCGATGAAGGGCAGGGCTTCATCCCAAAACCGGTCTCGCCGAGCGACCTCTTAAAAGAGGTCCGGAATGTGCTCGACCGGGAAACGTGAGAATGGGTTGAATATTTTACCACAAAGACACTAAGACACGAAGAAGGTCTTAACAATGCGTAGGTTAATCAAACCCGAAAGGCATTCATGCATTACTTCGTGCCTTCGTGACTTCGTGGTGAAAAGGTTTGGTTCCGGCTTGTCCTTATTCCTCTGATAATCCGCCATAGAGGCTCACCATCTCCCGGAGTACCGCGGTCAAGTGTCTTGTTTTTTTCTGCGGGCCTTCATTCAGCGCCGCGAGGAGCGGACCGCAGAAATACCACGTACATCTGAACGGCCTCATCCATCGCGGATGAACACAGCCCTGCAATCCCATCAATTCGCAAGGCCCTTCAAGCGGCCTCGTTTCATCGCGCGGCGGCATTTCAATCCCCACTGCCCTCAGGTACCTGATGTCCTTTTCCGGCAAGACCCCGTGTTTTTGTTTGCAGCAGACAGCCGAGCAATCCGGGCAGACCGCTGCCGTATATTCCTCAATGAGCGGCGATGACTCGATCAGGACCTGCTTGAGCCTTTCGGCGATGGCAACGGTCTTCGTATTTTGTTTCATGGCGCGCGGAATAATATGCCCTCAAGAGACAGCAGGGACATGACGAGGAAGATATAGGCATTTATGCTTCTGAACAGTGCCGGCGCGGAAAACACCGGGTGCCGGGTCAGTAGCGTCCTGGCTTTCCAAACGAGCCATGCCGCCGGAGGAATGAGAGAAAAGCATATCAGCGGTGATCGCACCGTACCGAAGAGGGGAAGCAGCGGGCCTGCGGTGGCCGCCGCGCAGATCCAGACGAAGATGATGCGCGCGATCTGTTTTGTGCTCAACACGCCGGTAAGCGACGGGAGTCCCGCCTTTTCATATTCCTCTCCATGGTTGAGAAGCAGAAGCCAGAAATGCGGCACTTGCCAGAGGAAAAAAACAAAGCAGCCGGCAACGAGTCGCATGTCCAGAAGATCGCCGCCCGCCGCAATCCATCCCAGCGCGGGGGGGATCATGCCGACAACCGCGCCGGGTACGGAGGCGAACGCCGTTCTTCTCTTGAGATAGGTGTAGAGTACGTTATACCAGAGAACGGCCGAAAGGCCGAGCGATGCAGCAACGGGTCCCGCCGAGAACATGAGCGCGAGAAAGCCCGAGGCAATGAGCACAACCGACGTTGAAAGAGCACGGGGAGGAGTGATCGCATGTGTGGGGAGCGGCCGCAGCCGTGTCCTCTCCATTTTCGCATCGAGCCCCCGCTCCTGCACCTGGTTCATCGCGGAAGCCCCGCAGGCGATCAGGAAGACCGCGATCGTCAGGACCAGCACATCGACAGGCTGATGCCAGGGGCCGAGGAAAAATCCGGTTGCCGCGGAACAGGCCGCGAAGAGCGCAATGTTCACCCGGCAGAGCGTGAGATATGATTGTAAGATTTTCATCAATTGAGAGAAGCGCATCCGATAGGGTGTCCCCTCAGCGGTTCCGGCCCATCCGCAGTGAATCGGGCTTTACAGGGTCTCCAGGTATTCGACGATCGCCTCGACCTCATCATCCGTGAGAACGCCGCGCTGCGGCGGCATGATCGGCGGATATCCCTTAACGATGTCCGCCCGGGGCTCCAGTATGTGATGCTTGAGATATGCTTCATCAACGGTGATTTCCCGCTCCTTGCCGTTTGTGACGACGATCTCTTTTCTCCGGTAAACCCCTTTTAGCGTCGGCCCGATCTTCGCGGTCCCATCCAGGGAATGGCACGCTACACACCCCTTTTCCTTCACCAGCGTCGCGCCGTCAGGACGCTTCTTCGTTCCGGCTGGTGCGAGCTCTTCAGCTTTATACCACGTATCGAAATCCTTCTGTGTCATGACGGCGACCTTGGTGATCATTTCGGAATGACCGGTTCCGCAGTATTCAGTGCAAAAGAGGTCATAGCTCCCCACCTCGTCCGGCAGGAACCAGAGGTGTGTTTCCAAGCGGGGTACGGCATCCTCCTTGATCCGGAAGGCGGGAATGAAAAGGCTGTGGAGCACATCAGCGGACGTAATGACAAGCTTTATCGGTTTACGCGCCGGGACGTTGAGCACGTTGCTCTGTTTCCCGTTCTCATACTGGAACGACCACGACCACATGCGGGCCGTGACCTTGACGAGCATGGCATCGGGCGGGGCTGTGCGCATGTACTGGAACCCTTTCCAGCCCACCCAGAAAATGACAAGTACGAGAAGCGTCGGGACGACGGTCCAGATGATCTCGAGCAACAGATTGTCTTTGATGTCCTCGGGATCCGGGTTCCGCTTCCTGCCGTACCGCACCACGAAGTAGAGCATTACGCCGGTCACGCCCACGAGCAGCGTGACGCAGACGCCCATAATGAAGAAAAAGATGTCGTCAACAGAACCCGATAAGTGCTGCCAGCCGTTTATCATGAATTTACCTGAACCCTATGTCGAAAAAGGTGAACCCGATAATGACGAAGAGCGTCGCGACCGGGATGAGGAACATGAGCTTGAACAGCTTCTTTTCGTACTTGAGGTGCATGAAGAACCAGAGCACCAGGCTTGCCTTGATAGATGCGATCATAAGCGACGCGAACATGCTGAACGCTCCGAGGCGCATGCCGGCGACCGTGATCGTGATTCCGGTGAGCGTGAGGAGCGCGAGCCAGATTGCTACGTAGTTCCTTGCGCTGCCTGTATGTCCCTGTTGTTCTTCCATACGCTATGGGCCTTTCGCTCTATGAGCCAGGCGCTTGCCATGATTTTATGTTTCGACCGTCGATTCGCGAAGTCCTTATTCGTCAGGTTATCAGGTAAAACAGGGGAAACAAATAAATCCAGATAATATCCACCAGATGCCAGTAGAGGCCCGTGTTTTCCAGTTTGTTGAAATTTTCGTCCGAGACGGAGCCCCTGACCGTGAGCGATGCCATGATTGCGATCGCGACAACGCCGATAAACACGTGAATGCCGTGCAGTCCGGTCATAACATAGTAGAGGCCGTAGAAGAGGACCTCGCCATTGCTCCGGGAGAGCAGGTGCGGCGAATTCGGATAGAGCCCCTCATGGATGTGCCCGCTCCACTCGAAGAACTTGTTTACGAGAAAGGCCAGGCCGAAGATGATCGTGATCGCCTGGTAGGCAATCGAGGCGTTCCTCTTCCCTTGCCGCAGTGCTGAAATGGAAAGGGCCATGGTCAGGCTGCTCGTAAGCAGAATAAGGGTGTTGATCGCGCCGAGCGTGGTGCTCAGTCCCGCGGCGGCACGGTGAAACTCCTGGGAATGTACGGCCCGGTACACGGCATAGAGCAGGAACAGGCCGCCGAAGAGCAGTATCTCCGTGAACAGGAAGAGCCACATGCCGAGCTTGGACCCGGTGTAGTCACGGTGTTCGCTATGAGTGAGTTCGCTCATAAATCCTTTTTTGCCGCAGAGATCACCGAGGTCACAGAGAAAGGCTCGCCGAGAGTCTGCATATTTTTAAGTTCTTTTACGTCATGCCGGACTTGATGCGGCATCCAGAGGTTTTTGTCTCCTCTGTGGTCTCAGTGCCCTCTGTGGCGAAACCCTTTATCGAAACGTATACGGTCCTTTCGTGACCTCGGGGACCTTCTCGAAGTTTTCCGTCGGCGGCGGAGAGCTGGTTTGCCACTCCAGTGTCGCCCCGTTCCAGGGATTGTCGCCCGCTTTCTCTCCCCGGGAGAGGGATCTGAAGAAGTTGAAGAACATGAGCAGAACGCCGGTGGCGAGGATCCAGGACCCGATGGTCGAGATCAGGTGGCCGGTATGGTATTTCGGTAAATAGTCATAATACCGCCGCGGCATGCCCTGCCAGCCGAGGACGAACATGGGGAAATAGAGGGTGTTGAACCCGATAAAGAGAAAACCCCAGTAGACCCGGGCCAGCTTTTCATTCATCAGTCTGCCGAACATCTTGGGATACCAGTAATGGAGGGCGGCAAAAAAGGCGAATACCGTTCCG
>JBGPIG010000177.1:0-5807 GCA_041484745.1 Nitrospirota bacterium
AAAAAGTGCTTGCAGGAACTGCTATAAAGTGTTATAAGAATAACCATTCTTTATCCTTTATCGTTCAGGAACCTTCCAAATCCAAATAAAGGTAAACTCCGTTAGCGAACAGAGTCCTGACGATTATCGATCAGAGTTGTTATGATGCCGCCATACCCGCGGGACCTGTTCTCCGCCGCAGGAACAAACGGATTTCTTTGTACCGAGCAACTATTAAACCCCGGAGGAAATTATTTCATGCACAAACTTAAAACAGCATTTGTTGTACTGTTCCTTGCTCTCGCCCTATCGATAACCGGCTGCAACAAGGGTTCAGAGGGCCCGGTACTGGCAAAGGTGAACCGCGCCAGCATCACCGAGGCCGACTTCAAGCGGCAACTCGGGGAACTGACGCCCGAGATGCAGCAGGCTGTAGTCTCCGACCCCAAAGCGCGGAAGGAGTTCCTCGAGGACTTGATCGGGATCGAGCTGGTGATCCAGGAAGCGAAGAAGCAGGGCCTGGACAAGGACGCCGAATTCAAGAAGAAGATGGAAGGACACAAGAAGGAGATCGAAGAGTATAAGAAGAAGATTGAGCAGCAGCTTCAGGACGCGGCGAAAAATGAGCTCTTTAATGGCGTGTTGAAGAAAGAACTCGGCGAAAAGCTGAACAAGGTGGCCGAGCCCACAGACAACGATGTCAAAGCGTATTATGAAAAAAATAAGGACAAGATCCGCACTGCGGCAGGCAAGCAGTTGAGTCTCAAGGACATCGCTCCTCAAATCAAAATGAGACTCTTGCAGGAAAAGCGGAGAGAACAATACATAGAATACGCGAAGGGGCTGAAGGCCAAGGCCAAGATCTCTGTGGACGAAAAAGCGCTGGATGCGGCGATGGCCGCTCTTTCGCAGCCCGCTGACCTATCCGGAATGCACGTGACGAAGGTTCCTTCACCGGCGAAAGAAGCGACCAAAAAATAACGGTTACAATGAATATCCCGCGCATTACACGATATCTAGCCCCAGTGCTGTTCCTGGGGCTTATATTTTTTTCGTGCAAGAAAAAGAACGACGAGACTCCCCCTGCCGTCGAGGTCCCGGTCTCAGCCGACCTCAGAATCGTGGCCACCGTGAATGGCGATCCCATCACGCTTGCTGAGTTCCAGGAGCGGTTTTCCCGTGCGGGTTTCAAGCCCGAGCGCGATGCCGAACTGAAGGTGAAGGAGGATTTCCTCAACCGCCTCATCGAGCGCAAGATGTTGCTGAGCGAGGCTCAGCGAAAGCGGGTCAAGATCGGCCCTCCCGAGATCGACAAGCGGATCGCCGCGCTCCGCGCCGAACACGGCAAGGAGGTGAAAGACGTGCTCTCCGGCCTTGGGCTCGATTTCGAGAAGTGGAAATCCGATATTTGGGAAGACATGATGATCGAGCGGCTGCTCGCGCGTGAGGTGAACCGGCGCGTATCCGTGTCTTCGTCAGAAGTGCGGCGTTACTATAACGCCAATCCCCAGGAGTTCGAGAAACCTGAACAGGTCCGCGTCCGCCAGATTGTGGTGGCCACCGAAGAGGAGGCCCGGAAGGTATTGGAGCTCCTGCTCCAGGAAAAGAACGACTTCGCCACCCTGGCGCGCGAGAAGTCCACGGCGCCGGAAGCGGAGCATGGCGGCGATCTTGGCTACTTTGCCATAGGCGAGATGCCGGCGGAATTCAATGTGGTCTTCGGTCTACCCAAAGGCGGGATCAGCGGAACCGTGAAAAGCCCTTACGGATTTCATGTCTTCAAACTCGAGGACAAACGGGGCGCGGGCAGGATCAGTTTCGATGAGGCCTCGAAGGACATTGCGGAAAAGCTGCATCGTGAAAAAGAGGACAAGCGCTACAAGCAGTGGCTCCATGAGCTGCAATCAAGGATGAAGTTCGAGGTGAATTACCGCGTGCTGGAGCAGTGAGCTCGTTCTGTTCGGCTTTCTCCGTGTCAAAGCTTCGGCTTGTTCGTTGACTGCTATGCAATTTAAACATATTCAGCTTATTTACGAAGAAACCAAAATCCCGTTCATCCGCGGTTACCTGTTTTTTCCTGGTTCAGTGACTTTTTCCTGCGGCGCGAGCAGGATCGTCCCGCGGTCGTTCGCGATATCCAGTTTTGTTTTGAACCGCTCCGACGCGATGTTGATGCTCTCAAGCGCGGCGGCGGCAGCTGTGCCCTTCAGCACGCGCGGCTGGTACTTCACCCGGTAGTTGTTCACATCCAGCGGTACTACTTCGACCTTTACAAGACTCTTGCCCCGAAAAATCAGAAGTAGTATCATGCTCGTGTTCGTGCGGTCGCTTTCGGACCCGAACACGAAGTTCCCGAGGCTATAGGCTATGAGGCGGCCCTGGTATACCTCAAGCTCCTGGAGAACATGCGGATGGTGACCGAGCACAAGGTCGGCTCCCCAGTCAATGGCCTTCCGGCCCAGCTCGATCTGGTAGTCCTTGGCGGCGGTCATGAGTTCCGCGCCCCAGTGGAACGAAACAATCACAATGTCCGCTGCGGGCCGGGCCTTTTCGATGTCCTCTTTCACGAATTCCGCGTACCCCGGCGCCGTGCCGGGACGCTTCTCAGACGCGAAGAACTCGAGCGGAAAGGTGAGGGAGTAGGAGAGGAATGCGAGGGTCTTTCCCTTGATCTTCAGGTACACCGGCGAGCGGGCTTCATCGAGGTCCATTCCCGCACCGGTGGTGAGGATGTTGTTCCCGTTCAATATTGCCAGCGTGTCCTTCAGTGCGAGGGGTCCGAAGTCCATGGAATGGTTGTTCGCGAGCGTCACCACGCGGACACCGCCTTGTTTGAGCGCCTCTACGGCAAGGGGCCCGGCCCGGAGCGTGAATTTCTTATTCGCCACGGCCTTTCCACGGGTGGATATGGGCGACTCGAGGTTGCCTACGACAACGTCTGCCCTCCCGAGAAAGGGCATCACCTCGGCAAAGGGGTAGGCCGGGCCGAACTCCTTCAGGAACGACTCGGTTCTGCCCCCGAGCATAAGGTCGCCGACCGCAGCAATGGTAAGCTCATCCAGCAGTGGCTGATCAGCCGCAATGGCCGGCAGGGTGATGATGAGAATAAGGGCAAAGGATACAATAAGTCTTTTCATACAGGATGCCAGGGATAATAATAAACTCGCCGCCAAAAGGCAATAAAAAAGTCCGCACAAGACAAAACAGGAGCAGAAACATGAGGAACCTTATACTTGTATTCATTGCCATGATCGGAATATTCCTTGCACAGAGCATACCAAGCTTGGCAAGCGGTTCAGTGGTCGTGGACCGAGTGGTCGCCGTCGTCAATGACGAGATCATCACCATGAGCGACCTCCAGCGCGAAGCTGCCCTCAACAAGAAGACCGAGTTTAGACATGACGAACGGCTTCTCCTCGAGGATATGATCGACCGGAAGCTCCAGATGGCTGTGGCGAAACGCGTGGGCATGGACGTAACTGACAAAGAGCTCGCTGACGCCCTTGCCGACATCATGAAGCGAAATAACCTGACCAGCAATCAGTTCAGCGACGCACTGGCCAAGGAAGGGCTCTCTCTTGATCAGTACCGGGCCGAGCTCCGGGAGCAAATCGCCCTCTCGCGCTTGTTTAACAAGTATGTGCGCTCCGGCATCGCCGTTGACGAGGCCGAGGTCCGTGCGTTCTATGAGCGGAACACCACAGTCTACTCGCTGCCCCAAGAGATTCGGGTGAGGCAGATCTTCCTGTCCCTGCCGGAAAACGCCACGCCAGACCAGATCTCAGAGGTCAAAGAAAAAGCGGAGGCCGTATACGAGCGCGCAAAAAAAGGCGCAGACTTCATCCACCTCGTCCGTGAGGTCTCGCAGGGCGTGACCGCAAAAGAGGACGGCGACCTCGGCTTCATGCAGCGGGGGCATGCCTTATCCGAGATCGAGGAGGCTACCCGCACCCTCAAGCCTGGCGATATCTCAAGCCCCTTCCGGTGCGCCGGCGGATACAACATCATCCGGTTGGAAGAGATAAAAACGCCGGTCAGGGCCTTCGAGAAGGTCAAGGACGATATTATGAAGACCCTCTATGAGCAGAAAGTGGAGAATACCTTCCGAAGCTGGCTCCAGACACTCAGGAGCGATTCGCATATAGAAAACAGGTTGTAGGCAAGTCGCAAAGAGCATAGCGCAAAGAGTGAAAAGCAAAACAGAATTAGTTGCGCCAGACGCTCTGCTCCATGCGCATTGCGCAATGCCTCTCCTCGCATGAAAACCATAAAACTCAAACAAAAAGAAGACCGCCGCATCCTTCGCGGACACCCCTGGGTGTTCAGCAACGAGCTCGATAGCTCTCCGCACGAGTTCTCGCCCGGTGAGATCATAGACGTGCTCGATTACTCCGGCAGGTTCATTGGCCGCGGCTACATCAATCCTCACGCTCTCATCGCGGTGCGTCTCCTCACGAGAAAACAGGAGGGGATCGACCAGGCTTTTTTCTTGAAAAAAATATCCGCCGCCCGCGCTTTACGGACCATGCTCGGGTTCGGCGAATCGTTCCGCGCGATATTCAGCGAAGGCGACGGACTGCCCGGACTCATTGTCGACAAATATGCGGACACCCTCGTGGTCCAGTCCATGACCGCGGGCATTGAGGTTCTGCTGAACACTATCCTGGCCGCACTCCACCAGGAATACTCGCCGCAAACCATCGTACTCCGGAATGATGCGTCTTCTCGCGAGATCGAGGGCCTGGTCCTGGAAAAGCGGGTCGTGCACGGCTCGATCTCCGGTCCCGTGACGATCGAAGAGTCCGGCCTCAAATACAACATTGATGTACTCGAAGGACAAAAGACCGGGTTCTTCTTTGATCAGCGTGAGAACCGTCTGGCGCTCCGCGACTATGTACAGGGAAGGCGCATACTCGATTGCTTCTGTTACGTGGGTGCATGGGCGCTCTCGGCCGCGCGCTTTGGCGCGTCGGAAATTATCGGGCTTGACTCATCAGAGAGGGCTATCCAGGGAGCGACTGATAATGCCACATTGAACAGGCTCGCTGTGCAGTTCCAAAAGGCGGATGTCTTTGATGAGCTGCGCTCTCTTGAAAAACAGCGGGAACGCTTCGGCTGCATCGTCCTCGATCCGCCAGCGTTCGTGAAGAGTAGGGCAAAGGTGCGCGAGGCCTTGAAAGGATATAAAGAAATAAACCTGCGTGCAATGAAACTGCTTGAGTCCGGCGGCATACTCGTGACCTGCTCGTGCTCACATCACATAGATCAAGAGTTATTCAGGGAGATGCTGATCGACGCGGCCTTCGCAGCAGGCAAACAAGTGAGAATCGTAGAGATGCGCTCCCAGGCAAGGGACCATCCAATCTTGCTCGCTGCCCGGGAGACGCAGTATTTGAAGTGTGCGATATTGGTCATTGATTAACGATGTTCACGCGCGCGTAGGCCGGTTTTGACTGGCGGAAAAGAGATTTATCTTGACTAACCAGCGTTCCCTGTGTTAAAAAGTATCCGTTCCCGGGCGATTAGCTCAGCGGGAGAGCACTGCCTTCACACGGCAGGGGTCGCTGGTTCAAACCCAGCATCGCCCACCATGTAAATAAAAGAGTTAGCAGAATCTGCTAGCTCTTTTTCTATTTCATTGTATAGTTTTTGTATAGTTGGCTTTGGATTGTAGGTGTTATCCAGTATGTCTAATCTTTTTGAACACCTTGGCTCCCCATTATGCTTTGAGTTGAACTCAACTCAAGTGGAACTTCACGTTGGGCCGCAATTCAGCGAACATGCCTGAGCCGCTTTTTTATCATCTTCACGAAGATGGCATTTCTTGT
>JBGPIG010000178.1:0-5795 GCA_041484745.1 Nitrospirota bacterium
GGCGGCAAGGAAGTGATCCTCGGCGTGACCTATGACCGCACCTTCGGCCACATGATCATGTTCGGTCTGGGCGGTATCTACGTGGAGGTCTTGAAGGATGTGGCTTTCAGGATCGTTCCGGTTGCCCGGCGAGATGCAGTGGCCATGGTGAACGAGATCAAGACCGCGGGACTATTGCGCGGCGCCCGCGGTGAACGGCCGTCCGATATAAATGCCATCGCGAATTACATCGTGAACCTCTCGTGCCTGGTGTCCGATTTTCCCGAGATTCAGGAGCTTGATGTGAACCCGCTGGTGGTGATGGAGAAGGGTGCGGTCGCGTTGGATGCGAGGATAATTTTTAAGCAGCCGCAAGGAAACGGATGAATCTCTGTCGGATTTCGGATTACGGACTAGTTTATTTATAGCGGAGACGAACGTCATTGCTTCGTCGTGTTGTGTTTCGAAATTGTGACAAGACATCGTTTTATCGGATTGTGCGAGGGATATTGATTTCCGGCGCGTTTCATTTCGCACTTCGCAATCCGCATTTCACGCTTGTGTAAGGAGGTTCTCATGATCCCCATCTTCGTCGCATCGAATACCGGTTACGCAGGCCGGACCTTTTTTTCCCTTGGCCTTGCCATGAGCCTCATGGAGCAGGGATTCAAGGTGGGTTACATCAAGCCCTTCGGCAAGACGCCGGTGAAAAAGGGCAAGAACGTGTACGACGCCGACGCTTTGTTTATCAAGGAGACGCTTGAACTCGAAGAGCCGCTTGAGGTGATCTCGCCTTTCGTCCAGACCTATGAGAACCAAACCCTGCTGTTTGAGGGTAAAATGAAGGACGTGAAGAAACAGGTCGTGGCCGCGTTCAAGACGATCAAGAAGAAGGACTTCGTCATCATCGCCGGAGCGGGGGAGCTGTTCGAGGGCTCGCTTCTCGGCATTAACGCGCTCTCGCTGCTCGATGATATGAAGGCCTACCTTTTCATGGTCGAGCCGTGGCGCGGGGAGTCATCAGCCGACTCGCTCTTCGGAGCGTCCAAGCTTTTAGGCGAACGCTTCGGCGGCGGCATCATCAACAAGGTGCCCATGAGCGCACTCAGTTATGTGAAGGAAACAGTGCGGCCGTTCCTCGAGAAGAAAGGCGTGAAGATCTTCGGCGTGTTCCCCCGGGACCGGGCGCTCGAGGCGGTGAGCGTGCGGCAATTGAACGAGATCCTGAACGGGAAGGTGCTCTGCTGCGAGGACAAACTCGACGAGTTCGTGGAGAACTTCTCCGTCGGCGCCATGGACGTGGACAGCGCACTAAGCTATTTCCGCAGGACGCCGAACAAGGCCGTGATCACGGGTGCGCACCGCTCCGACATCCAGCTCGCGGCCATCGAGACCTCGACTCGGTGTATCATTCTTACCGGCGGTCTTACGACGAACGACGTGGTCATCGGCAAGGCGCAGGCCAAGGGCGTCCCCATTATCTCCGTTGTTGACGATACGTTTACTACCATTGACAAGATCGAGGGGAGTATGGGTAAGACGAACATCCGGGAGAAGCACAAGGTGGAGCGGGTGAAGCAACTGATGGCCGGCGAGTTCGATATGAAGAAGTTTTTGAAGAGCGCGAAGTGAGGTGAGGGGTTTGCGAAGAAGCGAGTAGCATGGCGGAGCTTTCCTTGACCCATGCCCCGTGACCGTTCCCGCAGAGGAGTTCTCCATGTCCGAAAAATCTATTATCATCATCGGTGGCGGGATCGCCGGGCTTTCTGCCGGGTGCTACGGCCAGATGAACGGTTTTCGCACGCGCATCTTTGAGATGCACAAAAAGAAGCCGGGCGGTCTCTGCACGAGCTGGAAGCGGCAGGGCTATACCGTGAACGGCTGCCTGCACTGGCTCGTCGGTTCCGGCCCGAACTCCAAGTTCTACGATATCTGGAATGATCTCGGCGCGCTCGAGGGGAAGACGATCGTTGACTACGAGGAATACGGCCGTATCGAGTTTGCGGACGGAAAACGGCTCGTTTTCTATACTGATATCGACCGGCTCGAAGGAGAGCTGAAAACTGTCGCGCCCGAAGATGGACCGGTCATCGATGAGTTCATTACTGCCCTGCGCAGGTGCACGCGGTTCGAGCCGCCGCTCGAGAAGGCGCCTGAGGTCATGGGCTTCCTCGACATGCTCACGATGATCGCCATGAACTATTCCCTGCTCCGCATTCTCTGGAAGTGGAATAAAGTGACGCTCAAGGAGTTCGGGGAGCGATTTCAGAATCCCCTGATCCGCAAAGCGTTCCCGCTGCTCTTCATGCCGGACTTCCCCATGACCTTTATGCTTATGACCTTTGCCTGGATGCACAAGAAGGCTGCGGGGTATCCGCTGGGCGGATCGCTCCCGTTCAGCCTGGCGATCGAGAAGCGCTATCTATCACGTGGCGGCGAGATGCTCTATAAGGCGAAGGTTGCGAAGATCCTGACGGAGAACAACCGGGCAGTCGGCATCAGGCTGGAGGACGGGACCGAGTATTTCGCCGATTACATCATCTCCGCTGCGGACGGACATGCTACGATCTTCGAGATGCTTGAAGGAAAATACGTGGACGAGACGATCGCGGGCTATTACGAAAAGCTTATTCCCTTCCCGCCGCTCGTTTACCTGGCATTGGGAGTGAATCGTACCTTCAAAGACCTGCCTGTATCCGGCGGCATTGCTATTGAGCTCACGGAACCGTTCAGGATAGGCGGTGTCGAGCAGAAATTCCTTGATCTCCATATTTACAATTTCGACCCAACGCTCGCGCCTGAAGGCAAAACCGTCCTTACGAGCATGTTTCAGACAGACTATGAGTACTGGAGGAAGCTGCGGGAGAGCGACGAGCGGTACAAGGCCGAGAAAGAGCAGATCGCAGAGACCGTCATCGCGCTCCTGGACAAACGATACCCGGGACTGGCCGCTCAGGTGGAGATGCGCGATGTGGCTTCGCCGACAACATTCGTGCGCTATACGGGCAACTGGAAGGGGAGCTTCGAAGGCTGGCAGGTCACGCCCGAGACCTGGAGCTTCGGCAAGATCATGAGGAAGACGTTGCCCGGACTGGGCAATTTTTATATGGCAGGGCATTGGGTCGAGCCCGGCGGAGGGTTGCCTGCGGTTGCCCTGTGCGGGCGAAATGTCATACAGATCATCTGCAAGAAGGAAAAAAAAGAGTTTAACACTGGCAATCGTTTTCACCGCTAAAACGGAATGGTTCCCGGACCCTCTCGGCCCCTTTCCTACTTGACACTTCCCCGCAATAATGCTACTTATTTGCCATGCTCATTTATCTTGACGGCCATTTTGTCTCCAAAGAACAGGCGATGGTCTCGGTTTTCGACCATGGATATCTCTACGGTGACGGAATCTATGAAACCATGCGCGCATACAGCGGGAGCATCTTTCTTCTCGAGAAACACCTTGCCCGTCTGAAGCAATCCGCCGATGCCATTTCGCTCAAGCTTCCCCTGCCGATCGATAAGATCGGGGAGGCGCTGAACGAATCACTGATTGTCAACAAACTCCGGGAGGCGTATGTACGGCTCCACATTTCGCGCGGTCCCGGAGAAATCGGCCTTGACCCGGCCCTCTGCATAGCACCCACCATGGTAATCGTGGCCAAGCCGTTCCATGACTATCCCGCTGAATATTTCGAACGCGGCGTCGTTGTTGCCATCGTAAAAACACGGCGCAATCACCCTCTTGCGCTTGCCCCGTCAATCAAGGGCACGAACTTCTTAAACAACATCCTTGCGAAGATCGAGGCGATCAACGTCAATGCGTACGAGGGGATCATGCTCAACTGGAAAGGTCAGGTGGCGGAAGGGACGATCAGCAATATATTCATGGTCAAGAGGGGGGTGCTCTCTACACCTCATCTTGATACGGGCATTCTCAAGGGCGTTACGCGTGATCTCGTACTTCGCCTTGCGAGAAGGAAGAAGATTCCGGTCAAGGAAACCTTGATCCAGCCGCGGAGTCTCCTGGCCGCAGACGAGTGTTTTATCACCAACACCACTATGGAGATCATGCCGGTCACGATGATTGATACAAGACCCGTAGGAAAGGGCAGACCCGGCCCGATCTCGGCCGCATTACATCAGGCATATCAGGAAGAAGTGCTCATCTATGGGGGAAAGCATGCCGGCTAGTGCAGGCTACACGCTTCCCAGGCGCGAAGCGTCTCGCTCAGATGTCCGGAAGAAGGACGGGGTTCTGCGGGATTCGCTTAAATACCTCAGGTAGTGTCAAAAGGTTCATAATCGAAAAGTATCTACACAGTTCATTCTGGTGATCGAAGTTCTTATCAAAACGCGACAATCTATATACTAAACCTTGTTAAGACAGGATATAAACAGAAAAATAACGAAGCAGCTCGGAGCAAGATCATATTCTGTTATAAACACAAAAAAGCCGACGCTTTAACTCAGCGTCGGCTTTGTATTTTTCAGTTCTAGTTTTTTTCTTACAGCGCAGCGTGCTGGAGGTGCAACTCCGGATGATTGCCTTCTTCCTTTGATGAGCCCAACAGCATCCAGTTGTGCGGGCTGCTCAGGAGTTTGCTGACCATCTGCGCGTTCAGGCCGTGGCCGGATTTATGCGCAACAATGTGGCCGATGATCGGCATTCCGACCAGCGACAGGTCGCCGATGAGGTCGAGAATCTTGTGCCGCACGAACTCGTCCTTGTACCGCAGGCCGTCCTTGTTCAGCACCGAGTCCTCACCGAGGGCCACTGCGTTGTCAAGGGAAGCACCCCTGGCCAGACCGTTGGCCTGGAGCGTCTTGACGTCGCTCAGAAAGCCGAACGTGCGGGCATTGGAAACCTCGCGCAGAAACATTTCCTCGGACTGTTGATACTGGAGGCTTTGTTCTTTAAGCATGGGGTGGTTGAAGTCGATGAAATAGGAGATGCTCGTCGTTTCCGCAGGCCAGATGGCGAGCTGCTTGTTTCCCTCGCGGACAAAGATCGGTTTGATGACCTTAAGGATGGGCTGGAGCATTTCCTGGGTCCGGATGCCGGTGTCGGCGATGAGCTTGACAAAAGGCCGAGCGCTGCCGTCCATGATCGGCACCTCATCAGCGTTGATCTCAACGTACACGTTGTCGACATTGAGCCCGGAGAAGGCCGCAAGCAGGTGCTCGACGGTCTTCACGGACGCGTTGTTCTGGCTGAGCGTAGTCGCGTAGCTCGTTGCCGCAGTATTGGCAGCGACGGCGCCGATCTCAGTGTTGCCAAGGTCCGTGCGGATGAATATTACGCCGGTACCTGCGGGAGCGGGTTTGAGCATCATCTTCACGGTTTTTCCGGTGTGGAGACCAATTCCTTCGCAGGGGATTGCGTTCTTAATTGTGCGTTGAAATCTAATCATGATATTTCCTTTGCATAAGTTATGAATCATAGCAACAAGCATGCCATATTCAATATTATAAAAAGTATTTAACAATCAATGTGTTGAGTGAATTAATATATGTGCTTTGTGGTATAAATGACTCTATTGCTGATGCTTATGTTGTCGGGAAAGCACAGTTGTGGTTGTGTTTGCAAATATTGTCTCGGGTTTATTGAAGACGGTTAGTCATGAAGTTTATAAAGAACACTTTAATCTGGAAAGAGCATTTAGCGACTTATTTTCACGGCTAGGGGTGGATGTATATATGGTTACGACCGATTCAAGTTCACCCATTTGATGAATCTCATGTAATATCTTTGCTTGGATTATCCGTGGTTATCAGTGTTCATCTGCGGCCAACTGTCGTTTGTTGAATTAACAATAAGTTATCCC
>JBGPIG010000179.1:0-5766 GCA_041484745.1 Nitrospirota bacterium
CCCAGTTCCGAATACATTTGCGGATACAATAACAGCTTTTTCAGGACCGGCAACTATTGGACAGGCGACTGTATCAGTTCAGTAGGATCATCTTATTAGTTACCTCGGCATGGGGCATAAATAGCGAATTTATTCCCTTCGGTTTTAACAAGCAGAAGCTGTCAGGAATAAAGAATTAATACTGTGATTGGCAGGGCTGTCAAGCCCCGCCATTTTTTTTGAAATAGCGAGCGGAATGAAGCGCGGCAGCTATCTTTAAGGATAAAGTATCAGGATCTGTTTTAGACGGTGAACATGAAAGATTCGTGTATGCTAAATATGGAGACATCTGAGATGGATTGATAAAATGAATGAGCCGAACAATAACGATCTCGTCACGGTAACGGATAGAAAGAAAGGAAAAAAGAAGAAACAACGGCGAATAAGAAATTTCAATCAAGTTCGCATTGATTCCGACTTTTTTTTTGATGACTCTTTGGGATTGTATATGGTTTGTATAAAAAAATCTACCTCATGGAATTAGGAACCCTCCATGAGGTCTGATTGCGAAATGCGACATGCTTTCGAGGATGCTAATTATTAGCTATCTGCTCTGCCTGCTATTTCTCAGGCTCTTCGCTTTTCTCTTTTGGGCCTCAATGCGCTTTCGCTTCTTTTTTAACGATGGCTTCTCGTAAAAACGTCGGTTTTTTAGCTCACGAAAAAGGCCGTCATTTTGCATCTTCCGCTTAAGCAGCCTGATCGCCTTCTCAATATTTCCATCAACTCTTATCTCCAAGAATTTTTATTCCTTCCACCGCCGCTGCCGGCGCCGCCCCGGTCAAATCCTCTTCCACCGCCGCCACCAGGTCGTCCACCACCGCCACCGCCTGGCCTGCCGCCGCGTCCACTACGATCAGTCTGCGGCCGTGCTTCGCTCACATTAATCGCCCTGTCCATGACGGTTGTACCATTCAAGCTCGTGATGGCCTTGTCAGCTTCATCATCGTTGGCCATTTCAACGAATCCGAATCCCTTTGATCGGCCGGTTGCAGCATCAGTTATAATTTTTACCGATTGCACCTCTCCGAAGGGAGTAAAGACATCCTTTATTTCATCTTCCGTAATATTATATGACAGATTTCCTACATACAGCTTCTTAGCCATGGTTCCTCCAGTGTGTGAGTGATTATTACCTTATTGATAAAAAGTACGGCTTTACATCCTTTCGATCAATAAAACCGCTGAGAATCAATAAAAAAAGACCGCAAACTCATGATGTAGTTTTTGCAGTCCAGAACGATAACAAAAACTCACGCTATAACTTTAGCGTCTATAATACTCTGCAGTGGGAGGAAAAGTCAACTTATTTTTTAATGTTTTTGCCCCGTCCGCGCGGCTGTTCCTCTCTCCGGCTCTTAGCGAATATCCTTACGGGAGTACCGTGGAACCCGAATTCCCTGCGCAGGTTGTTCTCAATGTAGCGGATGTATGAGAAGTGCACGCCAGCCGGGAAGTTGACAAAGACGACGAATGTCGGCGGCTTGATTCCTACTTGAGTGGCGTAGTAATACTTCACGCGTTTGGCACGGTAGAGCGGCGGTTCATGACCCGCCAAGAGTTTTTCGAATACCCTGTTGAGCTCTGCAGTGGGCACGCGTCGCCGGGATTCCGCCATCACCTTGTCTATCTCATCAAAGACCTTGGTGATGCGCTGGCGCGTGATGGCCGAGATGGTGATCACCGAAGCGTAGTCCGCGAACTTGAGCCTTTGTCTGACATCATCAGTGAACCGTTTGAAAGCCTCTTCCTTGTCGGGAACCAGGTCCCATTTATTGAGAACGAGAATGATCCCTTTGCCGGCCTCGTGCGCCAAGCCCACGATTCGCTCGTCCTGCTCGGTAATACCTTCAGAGGCGTCTATGAGCACGAGCGCCACGTCTGCGTGGGATATACTTTTCATGGCCCGCATCACGCTGTACTTTTCCACCCCCTGGGTGATCCGTCCGCGGCTGCGAATACCGGCGGTATCCACGAGGATATACTTTCTGCCGTAGTACTGGTACACGCTGTCAACGGAATCCCGGGTCGTGCCCGCGACAGGGCTGACGATCATTCGGTCTTCGCTGATGAGCGCGTTTACGAAGGACGACTTGCCCACGTTCGGTCGTCCTATGATGGCAATCCTCGGAATTTCTACGACCGCAGTGTCCTCAGATGCCTGAGGTGGTTGCGGAAGAAGATCATAGAGAGCGTCCATGAGGTCGGAAAAACCCGGGCCATGTTGGGACGAGAGGGGATAGAGCGTATCTATGCCGAGCTGATAGAAGTCAGGAATGAGGCCTTCGTGCCGCTCGCCGTCTATCTTATTTACGGCGAAGAGGACGGGTTTGCCCGATACTCTAAGCAGGTGGGACACTTCGATGTCCGCTGGGAGTAGGCCTTGCTTGCCGTCCATGAGGAAAATGATGAGGTCCGCTTCCTCAACGGCGAGCGTGGTCTGTTCGCGTATCTTCGAGTACATGACGTCTTCGGTTTTGGGCTCGAACCCGCCGGTGTCCACGAGGAGGAACTGTTTCCCCATCAACTCGCCTTCGGCGTAGTTTCGGTCCCGTGTCACACCGGGCATATCATCGACGACGGCGAAATTTCTGCCGACGATCCGGTTGAACAAGGTTGATTTGCCGACGTTTGGTCGGCCTACTATGGCGACAATTGGTTTTGGCATGGTTGAGAGCAGATAGCAGAGAGTATGGAGTTGAGCGCAACAGAATGACATCCTCTCTGCGCTTGGTTCTATACCGTTCTGCTTACATTACATTTGCGAACTATATCACTTTTGTACTTGGGAGTCCAAGAAAAAACCTTGCGTAGCCCTACTATTTATGTTATTTTTCTGACTTAATCGAGAGGAGGTTGTCATGCGACGAGGTGCCGTTCTGGCAATGTTCATAGTACTCTTTTCCGCATCTCCTGTTTTGGCAGAGTTCTACCGTTGGGTGGATAAGGATGGGAAGGAGTTTTTCAGCAACGAGCGGGAGAACATCCCGCAGGAGTACCGGGGCGGCGCATCGACGGTTAAGCCGGATGAAAGCCGTGTTAGCGTGGGGGATACGTCCGTTGCAAGGGGAAAATCAGAGGCAACGGTCAGGGAACATAAGGACAAGTACGGCAAAGGAGAAGAGCACTGGCACAAGCGGGCGGCGAGCCTTCGGAGAGAGCTCAAGGACCTTCAGGCAGAGTATGATCTCCTCTTGAAACACGAGCAAAATCAGAATCAGGAAAAGGTCGTGAGCAGGAAGAACAAGTCAGTAGCGAGCCGAGACAAGAAGAAGATACAGCTTGAGAAAAAAATTACGACTGCGAAGCGCAAGCTTGAGGTCGATCTTCCCGAAGATGCCCGCAAGGCAGACGCGTATCCAGGATGGATAAGGGAATAACGATAGTCGCCCTGATGGGATGCAAGGAAGGGCATCATCGCAGAGCGGATCATGCGTATCCGCTATGATAGAGAAGATCTTCAGGCGTAAGTTTATTATAGTTGACAAAAGGTTTTTTTGACTTTATTGGGTCCAGTTTTCAATTGTATGCTTTTTGGAGGCATGGTTTGGACGAGCGGTATGATTTTAAGAAAATAGAAGAACGCTGGCAATCCTCATGGCAGGCGAATAAAACATTCAAAGTCGTTGAGGATGTCTCGAAGCCAAAATACTATTGCCTTGAGATGTTCCCCTATCCTTCCGGCAGGATACACATGGGCCACGTGAGGAACTATGCCATTGGCGACGTTATTTCGCGTTATAAGCGAATGCGCGGCTTCAACGTGCTCCATCCTATGGGCTGGGACTCCTTCGGCCTGCCTGCGGAGAACGCGGCGATCAAACACGGAATCCATCCCTCGAAGTGGACGCTCGAGAACATTACCTTCATGCGGGATAAGCAACTCAAACGGCTCGGTCTGTCCTACGACTGGGACCGCGAGGTGGCCACCTGTTTGGAGGAGTACTACCGTTGGAACCAATGGCTCTTCATCAGGATGTATGAGCGGGGTCTCGCCTACAAGAAGCTCTCGTATGTGAACTGGTGCCCATCGTGCAATACCGTTCTCGCGAACGAACAGGTGGAGAGCGGTCTCTGCTGGCGCTGCAGCAGCGTGGTGACGCATAAAGAGCTTGAGCAGTGGTTCTTCAAGATCACGGCCTATGCCGAAGAGCTGCTCACATACTGCGACAAGCTCACCGGCTGGCCCGAGCGCGTTCTTACCATGCAGAAGAACTGGATCGGCAAATCTACGGGTGTCGAGGTAGTTTTCACGGTCGAAGGCTCGCATGAAAAACTTGCGATCTTTACGACCCGGCAGGACACGCTTTTTGGCGTGACGTTTATGAGCATCGCACCCGAGCATCCCATGCTTGAGTCTCTTATTAGAGGAAAGAAAGAGGCTGAACGAGTCCTTGCTTTTTGCCAGCGCGTGATGCGCGAGGACAAGGCAACGCGTACCGATGACAAACAGGAAAAAGAAGGTATATTCACTGGTGCCTATGCCGTCAACCCGCTGAACAACGAAAAGGTGCCGGTCTGGGTCGGCAACTTCGTGCTGATGGAGTATGGTACCGGCGCGATCATGTCCGTGCCCGCCCATGACCAGAGGGATTTCGATTTCGCAAAAAAATATGGTTTGCCGATCCGCGTCGTTATTCAGAATCGTGAGAAAAGCCTCGTTGCGGACGCTATGAAACAGGCCTATATCGAGGACGGGATCATGGTGAACTCTGGACAGTTCGACGGATTCTCAAATACTGAGGCAACGGATAAGATCGCTGATTTTATCGAAAAAAGCGCAATCGGCAAACGAACCGTTAATTGGCGGCTCAGGGACTGGGGCATCTCGCGCCAGCGCTACTGGGGAACGCCGATCCCGATATTATATTGTGATACCTGCGGGATCGTCCCTGTCCCGGACGGACAGCTTCCGGTCAGATTGCCCGTGGACGTGGAACTCACCGGGAGGGGACAGTCACCTCTCGTGGAATCCAAATCCTTCAGAGAGACTGCGTGTCCGAAGTGCGGCGGCGCTGCCCGCCGAGAGACTGACACCATGGACACCTTTGTAGACTCGTCATGGTATTTTCTTCGATACTGTTCTCCGAAGGAGGACAAGGCGCCTTTTGACAAGAAGGCGGCGGGCTACTGGATGAGCGTTGACCAGTATATCGGCGGCATCGAGCATGCCGTGCTCCATTTGCTCTACGCCCGGTTCTTCACCAAAGTGATCCGCGACCTCGGCCTCTTTGACGGCGACGAGCCTTTCGTGAACCTGCTTACGCAGGGCATGGTGATCAAGGACGGCGCCAAGATGAGCAAATCCAAAGGGAATGTGGTGGATCCGGACTTCATTCTCTCGAAGTACGGTGCGGACACTGCCCGGCTCTTCTCGCTTTTTGCCGCTCCACCGGAGCGAGACCTCGAATGGAGCGACCAGGGTGTCGACGGCGCGTACCGGTTCCTTCACCGGGTCTGGGCAATTGTATCTAAGTACAGCGCAGACGTTAAGAATGTGAAGACCGCCGGGCACGAGGCGAGGGGAGACAGGCTCTACCGCAAGACCCATCTGACCATCAAAAAAGTGACCGAAGATATCGAGCGCGAGTTCCACTTCAACACCGCGATCGCGGCGCTCATGGAGATGGTGAACGAGATGTATGACTATACTTCACATGGCGTGGCTCCTGATAAGCTGCCAATAGTCCGCGCGGCGATCGATGCGCTCACCCTGCTCATCGCCCC
>JBGPIG010000180.1:0-5763 GCA_041484745.1 Nitrospirota bacterium
TAGGATAAAAAAAGCCGCTGAAATAAATTTCAGCGGCTTTTGGTTGTTGTATCGGTGCAGCGTCAGTCCATCTTATCCCGGCTCTTCGGCCTTTTATTCTGGTCGAGTATCTTCTTACGCAGCCGGATGGAGGTGGGCGTCACTTCCACGAGTTCGTCTTCCTTGATGAACTCAAGCGACTGCTCGAGCGACAGCTGACGGTGGGGCACAAGCCGAAGCGCTTCGTCAGCGCCCGATGCGCGCATGTTCGTCAGTTTCTTTTCCTTGATCACGTTCACGTCCATATCCGTCTCGCGCGAGTTTTCTCCCACGATCATGCCTTCGTAGACTGCCGTACTTTCGGGGATAAAGAGCTCGCCGCGTGGTTGGATATGGTACAGGGCATAGGTGGTCGTCTTGCCCGCCCGGTCCGCCACCAGGGCGCCCGTGCTTCGCTTGGCGATCGGTCCCTGCCAGGGTTCATATCCGTCGAAGAGATGGTTCAGGAGACCGGTGCCGCGCGTATCGGTCAGGAACTCCGACCGGAATCCGATGAGACCGCGCGCCGGGATTCGGAATTCGAGTCGTACGCGACCATGACCATTGTTCGACATCTTGGTCATGCGGCCTTTGCGCGCTCCCAGTTTCTGGGTCACGACGCCGATAAACTCATCGGGGCAGTCGATGACCAGGTTTTCCATGGGCTCGAAGGTCTTTCCATCGCGGACCTTGGTAATGGTCTCCGGCTGGGAGACGGAAAGCTCATAACCCTCTCGCCGCATCATCTCGATCAGGATCGCGAGCTGCAGTTCGCCGCGTCCCAGGACCTTGAAGCTGTCGGTCGCATCGCCCTGTTCGACCTTGATCGCCACGTTGTAGAGAAGCTCTTTATCGAGTCGTTCTTTCAAGTGGCGAGAGGTGACGAACTTGCCTTCTTTGCCGGCAAACGGGGAGTTGTTGATCGAGAAGATCATCGAGATGGTGGGTTCGTCTACGTGAATGCGCGCAAGCGGCTTCGGATTTTCCGGGTCGGTGATCGTATCGCCGATGTTCACGCCTTCAATGCCGGCCAGGGCCACGATGTCGCCGATGGTTGCGCTCGGCGTGTCCACGCGCTTCAGTCCTTCGAAGGCAAAGAGCGACGTGATCTTGGTCTTGACCATGGCGCCGGTACTCGTAATAACGCCGATGGGATCGCCTACCCGCGCGGTGCCTCCGAAGATCTTGCCGATGGCAAGACGTCCGACGTAATCGTTGTAAATGATGTTCATGACCAGGAGCTGGAGAGGAGCGATTTCGTCGCCCTCGGCCTGGGGAACCGTGTTCACGATCAGGTCAAAGAGCGGCTTGAGGTTCGTGGCTTCGTCTTCCATGTTCAGTTTGGCGAGGCCATCGCGGGCGTTGGTGTACACAATGGGGAAGTCGAGCTGGGCGTCATTCGCATCCAGGTCGATGAACAGGTCGTAAACCTCGTTCACAACTTCGGCTATCCTGGCGTCAGGCCGGTCGATCTTGTTGATCACGAGGATCGGCGGGAGTCCCAGTTCCAGGGCTTTTTTGAGCACGAAGCGTGTCTGGGGCAGCGGGCCTTCCGAGGCGTCCACGAGCAGCAGCACGCCGTCCACCATCTTGAGGGTGCGCTCCACTTCACCGCCGAAGTCCGCGTGACCGGGGGTGTCGACGATGTTGATTTTTATCTTGCCGTACTGCACGGAGGTGTTCTTGGCCATGATCGTGATCCCGCGCTCACGCTCGAGGTCGATGTTGTCCATGACGCGCTCCTGGATCCGCTCGTTGTCGCGGAAGGTGCCGCTCTGGCGCAGGAGGGTGTCCACGAGGGTGGTCTTGCCGTGGTCGACGTGGGCGATGATGGCGATATTTCTGAGATCAGTTCTTTTGAGCATTCTATTTTTCCCTTTTCTTTGCCACTAAGACGCGAAAACAGTGAGATCCTTTTTGCGACTTGAAGCCTTCTTGGTATTCCTCTACTCGGTTCTATGCAGAGCCCAGTATGATACCCGGTAATCAACCCATTTGTCAATGAAATAATGATTGAAACCTGGGGAAATGGCTTCGAGCCGAAATGGCTCTGCTTGCTGGAAAAGCGCATCGGAGAACGGTATACTAATGCCAATTTCGTGTATTCCCTTTCGGGAGAGTTCGACGAGACCGGACACTCCCGGGGGACGAGCAACATAAGGCAGTAGAGAGGAAAAATCATGGACAAACAAAAAAAAGTAATGGAAATTCTCAAAAGGCTCCGGAAGGAATACGCGGGGACGCCGCAGACAGTGCTTCGCTTCTCCACACCATTTGAACTGCTCGTTGCGACGATCCTCTCGGCACAGACCACGGATGTGCTCGTTAACAGGGTAACCGAAAGCTTATTCAAAAAATACCCGACTGTTCATGATTTTGCGAACACCACGCCTGAAGAAATTGCAAAAGACATCGGGTCGGTGAATTTCTTTAACAATAAAGCCAAGAGTCTCAATAAAACCGCAAAGATGCTCATCGAGAAATTTGAGGGCAACGTCCCGCAAACGATGGAAGAGCTTGTGACGCTGTCCGGCGTGGCGCGAAAGACGGCTAACATCGTGCTGTCAAGCAGCTTCGGCATCAACGCCGGTATCGCCGTGGACACGCATGTGAAACGGCTTGCATTCCGGCTGGGACTCACGAAGCATAGTGACCCGGTAAAGATCGAGAACGACCTGATGAGCGTCACCCCGCAGAAGGAGTGGGGGGACCTTTCGCACCTGTTGATATTCCACGGCAGGAAGGTCTGTCAGGCGAAGAAACCAAACCATGCGTTATGCGTGCTGTACGACATTTGTCCCTCGAAGAACATCTAAACCTATAAACGGCAGTTAGCCACAGAAAGCACATAATTCACATAGACAAAACAAAAAGTTGAAACGACTCAGGTTGTAAACTAATCGGGGAGGTATTTCCCAAACACGTGTATTTGATTTATTGGTGATTTTTGCCTGCACCAAGCGCTTATGAGTGCGCATGCGCGAATGCATGGTGTGCCTTTTGTGGTTCAACGGCTCTTTTTTGGATAAATGCTTTATCAATGACGAGGCCCGGGCGTTGGGCGGCATCTATTTTGTTGTTTTTGTCCTTTCGACTGTGATACTATTGTCCTGCGAAACACGTTGAACGGCCTGTTGCTTACGGATCCGTTTCGCCTCAATCGATATTCCGAGAGAGAGGAGCAGAGTTATGAAGTACTTCTCCCGTTGGGCGCTGTCCCTGATGGTCCTGGCCGGCGCCGCGCCCCTGCTCATGGGAACGAACAACGAGGTGATGGCCGGCGTTGCCGGCGGGGCGACGACCAGCGTGACGAGCATAGCGACCGGCAGTACGATGACAGGCGTTGCGAGCAAAGCGACCGGCAGCGCGGCGACCGGCGTGGTAAGTAAAATGACCACCAGTACGGTGACCGGAGTGACCAGCAGGTTGACCGGCAGCGCGACGAGCAGCGTGATCAGCAAACCGACGGTCACCCCGGCCACCCTTTCTCCCAACGACGAAGACCTGGCGAGGGCCATCAAGTTCGATCGGCGGGTCCTCATCATCGTGAAAGAGGAGACCCGGGAACGCATACAGCGGCTGGTCGGATACGATGAGAACAACTACCAGATCATGACGGCCGGCATTGCGGTGCCGGTGCCGGAAGACATGTCGGACCATATCCTCTCTTCGCTCCGTCTGAAGCTGCTGCCTTTATATTACCAGGCTTTTGTCGTCGAGATAAACTCAGGGCTAAAGATAGACAAGATCGGGGTCCTGAAAGGAACCGACCAATATGATGTGCTCCGGATCATGCATACCGACGGCGATGAATATGACATCACCAATCAGGATGTGATCGACCGGCTGAAGGAGTGGGAGGAAATCGCATCCTTTGATATCATCGGCGCCGACAGTGACTGGGTTGAGATCGAGTTCAAGAGATTGCCGAGGGACCTGAAGGCCTTTGTCGAGGAAGTGTATGAGTTCTGCCCTGATGCCATAGACCAGGGGCCGGGAAGCGTCGAGGGACTGATCAAGGAGATCAAGCGGACGAATAGGCTCTTCCTGTGGTGGGATTGACCGGCTCCGCCCGGGGCCCAATAAAGTTTTGCCGCTTCGTCTCCGGTTAATCAAAAGAAAAAGCAGGCGGGGTTGCCGCCTGCTTTTTGCAATCATTGTTCCATTCAAGATTTCTATGTTCCGCTCGGTATAATGAATTAGCGGTATAGAGAAACTACTTGCCTGCCGGAGCTGCCGGAGCTGCTGCGGGAGCCATTGCTTCTTCCTTCTTTGCCTTCTTTGCTTTCTTTGCTTTCTTTTCCTTCTTTGCCTTCTTTGCCGGAGCCTTCTCGGGTGCTGCTGCTGCCGGAGCTGCTGCCGGTGCCGGTGCTGCCTTCTCCTCTGCGAATGCTACGCCGAGGGTAAGGGCAAACGCCATTGCTGTGAACAGAGCAATAATCTTCTTCATGTGTATTCACCCCCTTTCCGTTTTTAAGATTGATAAATTTAACAAATTCCACAGTTCATGTCAAGCATAATCTGGTCTTCCAGCAATTCCTTGACAAACAGGGGGGTTTCAGTTAAATTTATTTTCACTTCAGCGTATGACCATATCTTCACTCAAGCGGCTTAAGGGCCTCAGGACATATATCCTCACCGGCCTGCTTGCGCTCATTACCCTCATCCACTACCTCGCGGGCGGTGCACGGGCAGGCATGCTCCACAGTCTTCTCGGGCACCTGTATATCGTGCCGATCATCCTCGGGGCCTATTGGTACGGGATCAAGGGAGGAGTGGGCGTTTCCTTGGTCTCGACGGTCCTGTTCTCTCCGCACCTGTTCTTGCACTGGACCGATCCTTTTCTGGATGTCTACAACTTCATCGAGCTGTTCCTTTTCCTCCTGATCGGCGGCGTTACCGGCGTGCTGAGCCAGATGGAGCGCAACCAGCGCATGCGGTATGAGGAGTCTCTCCTGCGGCTCGATGAGTCCCACCGGAAGCTCAAAGAGCAGACGGATATCCTGTTCCAGACCGAGGAGCAACTCAGGCGCGCGGACCGGTTGTCGGCGCTTGGCGAGCTGTCCGCGAGTATGGCGCATGAGATCCGGAACCCGCTGGGCTCGATCAAGGGTGCGGCCGAGATCCTGCGGGACGATTATGGCCCCGACGATCCCAAGCACGAGTTCATCCAGATCCTGCTCAGGGAGACGGACCGGCTGAACCAGATTGTTCAGGAGTTCCTAAACTTTGCGCGGTCAAAGCAGCCCGAGTTTCAACTGTCTGATTTGAATGAAGCTATCGAGTCCGTACTTACGCTCACGGCGCCTGAAGCTCGGAAGGCCGGCGTGAAGGTCGAAAAAAAGCTCGATTCGTCGATCGGGAAACGCAGCTTCGACGCCGGTTTGCTCAGACAGGCATTTCTGAATCTGGTCCTGAACGCCATTCAGGCGATGGCGGACGGCGGCGTTCTGACGATCGAGAGCGGGCTTCGAGGGGATGCGATCGAGATAATGATCGGGGACACGGGCAGCGGCATCAGCGAGGATAACCGGAAAAAGCTCTTCAGCCCCTTCTTTTCTACCAAAAAAAACGGTACCGGGCTCGGCCTAGCGATCACGTATCGGATCATCGAGAACCACCGAGGCCGGATCGACGTAAAAAGCGAGCAGGGAAAGGGCACGACGTTCATCGTGAAGCTACCGATCGGATAAAGGCACTATACTGCATATAAGCCAGGGGCCAAAAGTAGTATAATACTAGATA
>JBGPIG010000181.1:0-5760 GCA_041484745.1 Nitrospirota bacterium
ATACCCTGTCCTTTGCCATGAAGGACGCCACGATCCTGGATTCGTCATTGACCGGCACGGCCATGGTCAGCGGCATCACCACGAGCCTTGAGAACATCGACCTGACTGTGAACGGGACATCAGGCAGAAAGACCCTTGATTGGGTCTTTAAGGACCTCGAGCTTCCGCCCGCGCTCATGGTGAAGACTCCCCTTACTCTTTCCGATTCCCATCTGGTCTGGCACAGGACAGCGGGCACCTCCTTCAGGGGAACGGCATCCGTGGCGAACGGGCCCGTCTTCTTCGTGGACCTTTCCCAGCACGGCGAGGACCTCGCGGTCCGCCGCCTCCTGATCACGGACCAGGACACAAAGGCGTCCCTTGCCTTGAATTGGCAGAAGCAGGCAGCGGCCTTCTCCTTGTCCGGCCTTCTGGCACAGGCCACGCTCGGCAGAATATTCGAACAGGGAACCTTCGGCAACGGGACCCTGCATGGCGATCTGCAGGCCCTGGTCCGCACGGACCAGCCGCTCCGGTCGCGGGCAACGGGCACGCTTGCGGGGAAGGACCTTTTGATCCCCTGGGACATGCCGGTCCCGGTCACGGTGGACCAGTTCACCCTCCATGCCGACGACGACGTGCTCTTCCTCGACTCCGCCGACGTAACGTGGGGAAAGAACCATTACTCCATGAAAGGGGCCGCAACCACCTCGGACGAGGGGATCGCCTTCAGCATGGCCCTGACCGCAGACGGAATCGAGATACAGGAGATCCAACAGGCCCTGGCTTCGTCAGGCACGAAAAGCGTGGATCAAAAGGTCAGGTCCTTTCCCCTGCCGCCCATTCGCGGCGATCTCCGCGCCGACTCGTCGTACGTAAAATTCGGACGCTTTACCTTTGCACCCGCCCACGCGGTCATCACCGTGGACCCGGAGAGCGTGAATATGGAATTTACCGACACCAGGACCTGCGACATTGCATTACCGGGCTCGTTCCTTATTTCCAAGGAAAGCATGTCTTTTACGCTTGCCCCCTTTGCAAAGAATGAACACCTGGGTTACACGATCTCTTGTCTGTCAGGCATGGATGTTCATATCACCGGCGAGTACGACCTGAGCTCGCGCTTCCAGGCGCAGGGAGCGGGCAGGGAGCTCCTCTCTTCCCTGGAAGGCAGAGTGGATTTCAAGGCGCGGGAGGGCAAGATCTACCGTTATCCGACCCTGGAAAAAATACTGTCCGTGCTGAGCGTACTCGAGATCTTTCGCGGGAGGCTGCCGGACCTAGGGGGAAGCGGCTTCCCCTATCATTCCATGGCAGTGCGGGGAGATATCCATAAAGGCATATTCACGCTGGAGAAGGCCTACATCGGCGGAGAGTCCCTGGACATCATCGCAGAAGGCGAGATCGACCTGGGGAAGCAGCAACTGGACATCGTCGTGCTCGTGGCGCCCTTCTCAGGGATCAACTGGGTCATCAGGCACACCCCGCTCCTCGGCAAGGTCATGAGCGGCACGCTTATTTCGATCCCGGTCCGGGTCTCCGGCGACCTGGCGAACCCCGACGTCGTCTTTCTCTCTCCCACGGCCGTGGGCTCGCGGATCCTCCGTCTCCTGGAGAACATTGTCAAGCTGCCGGTCGACATCATCTCGCCGATATTGCCGAAGGAAAAGGAGCGGGAACAGAAGGAATAATTGCGGCAGGTCCGAAACCAAGAATCTGTTCTATCCGCAGATGTCGCAGATGCCGCAGACAAGACAATCTGAGGTGCCCTTTATATGATTATCAGGTCTTTTTTTATGGTATTCATCGTTTTCGAAACGTCCGATTATACTACCCGGCTTTCTTTGATTTTGACCGGTCACGGGGGGCAGGTCTTTAGGCAGGCATTCTTCAGGATGGGCAGGCGATGATGGAAGTGTACAAGCAGGTTGGAACTCCGGGCGACGGGGGGACGTTGATGCCCTTTGCATTGGGCAGTGTCCCAATTCGGGGAAGCTGCAAAAATTAAAAAAGCCGGTAACGACCGGCCAAATGATTTTTATTATTTCATAATGAGTCATGGTGCTTGGTAGAGATTACCCTGACGATCCTGATTTATCAATTCAGTCAATACTTGACTATAGAGATTGACAGCCTTTTTTATATGCTCCGCACTGTTTATATCCTTAACGGGTACTGCACCAGATGAAATTAAAGCCGCAGTAATATTGGATGCAGCCAGGCCTAAATCAACATTCATTAAATATCACCTCCTCTTTTTGTGAGCACACTGAGTGTCAGGTCTACTTTCTTGTCATGAGACACTACCGTGGTTCTATTTTTTACCCGCTACTTTTTTAGATCCCCGGCACCGGGGACAGACGCTCTTTCCCGTACCGTGACACTTCGAACAAGGACGTTGTGCGGCATTCGAACTGGACTGCCTTCCTTGCCCGTGGCAGACAGGACACGTCAGGGAACCTTTACCGCTGCATTCCGGACAGGGAATCGTTGCTGCTTTATCCGCCATTTGGCACCCCCCTTAGAAGTTAGACATAGGAATTAAGAAGCAAGAAATTGAGTATCGAGGGTCATGGTTATGTTTTCGGTAACCGATCTGAAAAATTCAGTTGTAATTCACCATGGTTTCAATGTTCTTTATCTTGACCTCTGCGCTTTGCCAGATCACCGTTATCGAATCCCCGGGAATACTCCTCCAATACTTCCCGGTGGGCTCATACAGGTGTCTCTCGGTCGGCAAATCATATTTCTCAACGAGTGGATCGAGTTCCTGGGACACATAGATGCGTCCCTTCGGTACGAATTGAAAACTGGACAAAAGGGTCCGGGATTGGCAAAGGAGCAGCCCTTCCTGGTAGATAGTCAAAAGGTCCGAGTAGGCCGAGAGGACGTCGCGCTCCGCCTTTGAGGCCGTCTTGCCTTTTAAGGCCGCTGTTCCCGAGGCAAGTCTTTGAAGCACGGTATCCGGGACCTCGCAGCGCTTTCCGGATCTGATCGCGGCCTTCAAATCCTGCGCAGCCCGGTTCAATTCCGCGAATTTTCCCTTGTCCAAACCCGGTTCCGCTGCACATCCCGAAGCGAAAAGCATTATTGCCGATAACCATGTAATGACTATAGTGCCTTGTCTCATGCCACCCCTGTTAAAAGATGATGCCCCAGCCCTCGAACACGGTCAGTATTTCCACGTTGCTTTTATTCACTCGGTAGACGATCCGATATTTTTTAAATAGCAATTCCCGTATAGCGGGATTGGAAATCTCGGGAACCATTCTTCCGATGCGCGGTTCGCCGGACAAGAGAGACTCCGCATGCGATATGAGCTCATCGACAAATTTTGCGGCCCGCTCCGCATTGTCCTTTGCTATAAACTCCTCGATCTCCGACAACCGGTGGAGGGATTCACGAGTCCAGAGTATCTTCATGCGCGATCATTCCTTGGTCCTTCGGGAAGCCAATGCCGCCCGGAGTTCTTTCGTCGTATGCGTTCTCCCGCTCTCGGCATCCGTGATCCCCCTGCCGACGGAATCCAGAAATGATCTTCTATATACCAATTCGTCGTAGTCGTCCGGTGACAGAAGAACTCCGGCGGGCTTGCCATTCTGCGTAATGATCACGGGATGCCCCGAGCCCTGGAGGCTCTTGAACCACTTGGAGAGGCTTGTCTTGAATTCCGCGATGGGGACAATATCGTTTTTGATGGAAATAGTTTTCATTGGGTAGCTCCTTATTCAGGCATATATATTGGCTTGAATATAGACCAAATATTAGCGTAAATCAAGCGTTTATTTTCGCTCAGAATCCCCGGGAAGGACAACTCTTTCTCCGTGCAGTGCCGCCGCACAAGTCAACACACATTGCAAGTTTCTTCATAAAAAAACCGCAGTCATACAATATGACTACGGATCATGCTTACAAGAATGCTTTTCTTATAAAATCAACACCATAATTTGGTGGAGGCGGCGGGAATTGAACCCGCGTCCGAAAACCATCAACCAGAAGCTCATACATGCTTATCCCCTCGTTTAAAGCTCTCGCCTCTTCCAGCGCCTCAGGGAAAGCTTTGGAATCGGCCAGCCCGGTTTTTCTTATCCTCCCGCCCCGGACGGAGTCGGGAAGACCAGCCTGGTTTTTGACGTCCCTGCGGCTGTTCAGGCGCCGGCCGCGGAACGCGCTAGCCTAAATTAGGCAGCGAGTGCCAGTTCGTTATTGGCAGTTGATCTTTACCATGTGTTTAACGAGCCCCATGGTACCTCGGCATGCAACTCCTGACCTCAGTGTCCCCGTCGAAGCCTATCGCCCCCCTTTTGAATCAGTTTTGAGTTCGGCGTTCTTAGTCCGGAGTATACTACAAAGCAAATATCAACAGCGCCTAACTCCCAACCCCGAACTCCACGCTCCGAACTACGCATGTATATAGTACCCTATTCGCTCTTGCGATACAACAGTCTTCTCGAATCTGCCTCGCTCATCCCGGTTATCCGGACGATCTTCTCTCTCGCGGTATGGCCGGAAACAATCTCAACCCGGGATTTTGCGATTGACAGGACATCGGAAAGGAATTTTACCAGCGCCTCATTAGCGGCGCCGTCAACCGGCGGGGACGTAAGCCTGATCTTGAGCCCGCCGTTCTCCATCGTTATGATCTCGTTCTTAGAGGCGCGCGGCTGGATCCGGACCGACAGGGTTACTGAGTCCGCCGCCGGCTCCGCATCTCTATGCCGGCTCTTTGGTTTCATCGCCGGTTTCCTCGTAGGTGGCCATTTCCAGGTGCATCTCGATGACCTTCTTCAGGTCCTGCAGAAAATGGTGCTTCCGGCGCCTGAGCTCCCGGATGTCCCCCTCGAGCTTCACCTTCTCAGCATGGGAATTGCCGAGGATCTGCTGGCTGCGAATATCCGCATCTTTGATGATCAGTGCGGCTTCCTTGCGCGCGCCGTCCTTGATCTCATCGATCAGCTTTTGCGTCATGAGCAACGTGTTCTTGACCGCTTCCTCCCGTTCGTTCAGTTCGCGCACGCGCTGCTCGTACGACTGGCGGAACTCGCGCAGCTCCGCCCCCTCGCGTACCAGCGACTCCATCTCGTCCCGCACAAGGTCCAGAAACATCTCGACCTCGGTCCGGTCGAAGCCGCGGAAACCCATATGGAACCGTTTCTGCTGAATGTCGAGCGGGGTCACCTTTATCCCGTTGCTCATACCATTGCCTCCTGCGATTGCATCCGGTGAATTTGTGGTTTATTTTTTTGCATATCCCCTTCGCGTCCTGAAGCTCCGCGGACATGCGGGGGTTAGTAAAGACTCAAGATTCAGCTTTTCCAGAGGCCACTGTATCCCGTGAACGGCGGTGCAGAAAAAGAATGAGGATTGCGAACTTCCGACCAGGTTTTGTTTTTGTTCACGATCATTTCTAACTCATGGATACTGCCAGACGGTACAGGGTCTTGATCAGCGCCGCCCTGAGGAAGACGATGATGAGGGCCGCGATCAGGGGAGAAAAATCTATCCCCACCTTATGGGGCGGGACAAGCCTGCGAAGCGGCCGCAGCACCGGCTCGGTCAATCTCGTCAGGATCTGGACGATAGGGTTGTACGGGTCCGGGTTCACCCAGGAGATGAGCGCTCTGACGATGATGACCCACATATAGATGTTCAGTACGACATCCAGCACCTCGGCGATGCCGCTTATAATATTCCCGATCACGAACATGGTTCCTCCCCTTTTTATAAAACCGTATCGGGGTATCGGCGAGTGGGAGAACCGGCGATACGTCCGTCAACCTC
>JBGPIG010000182.1:0-5752 GCA_041484745.1 Nitrospirota bacterium
GGAGGAGGAAAATCGTGGAGATAAGGGTCCAGTCCCAGAACATCGAAAAGGCCCTGCGGGACTTGAAGAAGAAGCTCCAGCAGGACGGCCTCATGGGAGAACTGAAGAAGCGGCGTCATTACGAAAAGCCCTCGGTGAAAAAAAAGAACAAGCAGATCGAGGCGGAGAAGCGAAGGCGGAAGCTCCTCAAGCGCGCGCGGCCATCCGGTTCTGGGCCGAGGCCGGGAAGGTCGTCGCAGGCATCCCCTTCATCGCACAAATAAACCCGAAACTGACGCGGGAACAATCAGAGACGCTCGCAAAAAGAGGGTGATGAGGCATGGCGGCAGCTTCACAGCGTGGTGTTCTCGCGCTGATGGTTGATGGAAAAACGTCCATGCCGTGAGTGCCATGGTCCCCGGGAGTGATCATGAACAAGGCTGGTAATGAAGGGCCGGAAAAACCTGAGGAGCAGGAACAGGGCAGTGCGTTCCTGAACATCGGGAAGACCATCTTTCTTATTGCATCGCTGGTTGCTGCGTGGTTTATTCTTGATAAGTTGATGGGGAGTAAATAAACAGAAGCAGTCAGGAACATGCAAAATATAACGACGTGGCCCTGTGAGGTTTTCAGTCTAACACTATAGACCTGACCCCACCGCCCTGTTGGGCGGAAAGCCGACGGAACATGCGTGAATGTACCGCATCCATCGTTGCTTGCTAATAAAGGGACGCGTTCTATGACAATAATAAAGAGCTTTGTTGAATTGAATAGAAAGTATTCAAGACTGCTGGAAGAAAAATTTCCAAAATATTTCGAATTAGAACTGCCGAACTACAGGGATGAGTTGCTGGCAAGAATTACTTCCGGAATACGAGAGAAGGGGACTGTCACGAGAGTTCTCGAGCTTGGAGGGATCGATCGCCCTCTCTTAAGTAAAGGTCGCGGATTTATCTACGACGGGTTGGATATTGAAGACAGAAAAACGTGTTACGATATATATGATAATTTTATCGTTCAACCCGTTGAGAAAATGCTGCTTCATGAAAAGTATGATTGCATAATCTCAATAACGCTGCTCGAGCATGTTCTTGATGTTAATTCCAGCTTTGACCGCATATATGTATCGCTAAACCCGGGAGGGGAGACGCACCACTACATCCCCTCGAAGTGGCATCCCTATGCCATCGCATTGCGTATTGTAGGACCTGTTCTCCAGAAGAAACTCATTCCTATTCTTCGGCCGGGGGCGGAAAGCGTATCGGGCTACCCGGCATACTTCGATTACTGTACAATTCCGTCTATGAAAAAATTGCTGATAGCGCGCGGCTTTACCGATATTAAAATTAAAGCTTTCTTCAGAGCTAATGACTATTTTGCGTTTTTTACTCCACTATTCATACTGGTAACGCTCCTTGAAAATATATGCAGGAAGCTGGATCTGAATATTTTTGCATCGGGATTTGTATTGAGCGCCGGCATAAGGCCCAACAAGTAAAGCGGACGCGGTCACGGACAGACCGGGTTGTCATGGTTTTTCTCGGTTCTTGATCGTTTTCTTGCATACGCCGGATACGGGTAGGTTCAGAAAAAGTCCCAGCTTCTGTACGTCCTCGAAAGAACAGTGGTCCGCTGTTTCGAGTAGCTCCAGACGCCCCGGTTCTACTCCTGCGCTTCGCGCCACATCCTCATGCGAAAGCCCCCGCTCACGGATCGCAGTAAGGATCATCGCCGTATTGGGGCAGATGTTGCACTGCTCATGGTACTGATCAAGAAACTCCGGATCAGCGCATTTGGCTTTCAGATACGCCCTAAAGCTCCACATCAACGAACCTCCTGAGAGCGTCGCGGTCGATACGGCGCAGAAAGGTTTCCCGATAGCGCCTTGTCTGCTGGATGTATTCCTCGGGAACTTTACTGGTATTCTTCCGCAGCGCCCGGTACACGATGATGTAGGTTTCGAAGCAAAAGAAATAGAGCAGCCGCATCTGGTCCCCGGACAGTTTGACGCGCAGCTCGTGGATGCCGTCCTCCAGCAGGTCGGCATAGGGACGCGGCAGCGTCGGTCCCATTTCCTCGAGCAATTCGAGGAAGTGCAGAACCTTCACCTGGTGCTCGGGCCTGCAGGAATCGAGGAACTCAGAAACAGGACAGGGTTTCAGGAAGGGATCGCAAAAAAGGACGTTCCACTTTTTGTTCATTACGCTGCCTCCCGGGGACAGGTCTTCGACGATCGCGCCGCGCACCTTAGTCTGTTTTGTCCAGCTTCCATTTCCCCCCGCCCCGAGTGGCGATGTAGAGGAAAACAAAGCAGTAGAGAGCGGCCAACTCGCCTTTGTTTATCGCCGGAAAGAAATTACGTCCCATCTGGAATTTCCAGTGAAATTGGAAGTAGGCCACTGCCATCTCGCCGCTGCAGAGGAATGCCGCCAGCCGCGTTTGATACCCCAACATCACCGCCAGCCCGCCGATGAGTTCTATAAGCCCGCCGAACCAGAGCTGGGAGCCCATCGGCGGCTGGAAGTCGGAAAGCACCCCCAGGATTTTCTGGGCGCCGTGGAACGAAAACATGAATCCCGCTATGATCCGCATCAGGGCGTAAGCATAATCCGCGTACTTTGCAAACCATTTCATGAGCGCACCTCCGATCAAGAACTTTAGAAAATTTTGAAGGTTGTTGCTATTGATGCTTCTATCTTCTTAATAAAGATGAATGCGTTTTTGAGTTTGGAGTTCGGTGTTGCCGATTGCAGTTCTCCTGATAAGGCGAGGATACTACACTAGGACTAAGGCGTCAAGGATGATAGTTTGGGAATGTTCAGCAAGTTTCATTCTGTTTCTCTTTTGGGAAAACGATTCCCCATCCCGCCCCGCCTGTCAAACCACCTTTTTCCGGGCTCTGAAAAGGGCGCCGGCCGTAAAGGGAGACGTGCGGAAACCTGTCATGCCGATGAACAGAATGTCGGAAAGTCCCGCCCTCCGGAGCGTCAGCAGCTGGTCCCCGACCGGGACCGCGCCGCCGATTCATTGCGACCACGCTTCTGCGCTGCCCGCCATGCCCTGGGGCAGTTCCTGCTCCAGCACCACATCGGCGAATCCGAGCCTGCCCTCCGGTTTCAGCACCCGGTTGATCTCACGGAACAGTGTTTCTTTGTCCGGCGACAGGTTGATGACGCCGTTCGAGATTACCACGTCAAATGTATTGTCCCCGAACGGCAGGCTCTCCGATCCTACTTGCTGCACCTCGGCATTTGTGATGCCTGCCTTCTCAAGATTTTTCCGCGCCCGCGCCACCATGGCCTCGGTCAGATCGACCCCGTGCACCCTGCCCCCGGGACCGGTCAGTCGCCCTGCGACATACAGGTCAAAGCCCGCGCCGCATCCGACATCGAGGATGATCGAGCCGGGCTGGATGGGATAGAGGGAAAAAGGATTGCCCACACCGCAAAAAGATTCGAGCAGGTCGGGATGCGCAGCGTCCACGAGCGCGGGATCATAGCCGAGCGCGCGTGCGCCCTCCCGGCCCGTGGGGTAGGCGAACTTTCCTGAGGCCGAGCGGGCCACCTCCGAATATTTGTTTCGTATCGCGCTCCGGATATCTTCCGATTGCAGTCCCCCCTGGCGGCACGTCCCGGCGCCGCTCGACGGCGCTCAGGTCGGTCCTGCGTGTATATGCTTCTGCTGTTCCTGCAAGGGTCACCTCTCGTGGGATAGCGGCATTGGTCCTCAATTCTTCTGCAAAGGTCCGCCTTGATCCATTGTTGGGAAGGTGTTAGCGCTTCAGGAGGAAGCGCGAGGGACGTTGGAGCATCCGCTGCAATGCACGGCACAAGGCGGATATTTCTACGGGAAGACCTCAGGTAATCACATCGCTCAAGTCTTTCGCCTGCTTCTTTGCGCCCTTGACGATCGTCTTCAGGAAAGAGGAATTGAGCGACTGGGACGCCAGAAACGCCTTCATCGGCGAGGACCGTTCGATTGCAGCCATGACACGGCCTAGTGCCCGATGACTGAGACGGCCGGGATCGTCAAACAGCAGGTCGGCCAGTTTTCCCCGCTCAATGGCCATCATCACCCGCTGGTCGAACACGGTCTCAGGCACCAGCGTCCGCTGAGATCTCGCCTTCATGGCGGCCGCACCGTTCTTGCAGACCGTAGCGCAGACGCCGCACCCGAGGCAGGCCAGCGGATCGTTGACAGCCCGCTTCGTTTCCTTCTTGCCCTCGGAAGTTTTTACCATGGCGATCGCGCCTATCGGACACGCCTTGGCGCATTTACCGCAGCCCTTGCATTTAGCGTGGTCCACCTCCATGATATAGTTCGAGGTGATGATCGCCGGGCGCGTATCCAAGGCCTTGATGCCTTTCATCACATGGCAGCAACAGCCGCAGCAGTTGCAGATAAAGGTCACCTTGTTCTTGACATTGTCCCCCGTCTGCGCGAGCCCCGCCTCTTTGCATTTCGCGAGGAGGGTCATTGCTTCGTTTTTCGTGATCGACCGTGCGATCCCGTTCCGGATCAGAGACTCAGCGGCGTAATTGAAGGTCATGCATACTTCCTGCGGTTTTCCGCAGGCGCGGCCCATGTGCTGGGCGGTATGGTGACACTGGCAGATCCCGACCGCGGTAGCGGAGGCGGAACTCACGATATGCGATGCCCGTTCCCAATCGAGCACTTCCGTAAAACTGCCCTTGGGAAGCGCCTCTTCCCGGACCAGGGACCGGAACAGCTGGGTCCGGCCGGCAAAATGGGTCTTGGCGAATCCATAATCGTATTCATGGAAGTACTCCTCGAACAGGGCCGAGAGGTCTTTCATCGGCAGATCGGGCCGCAGTCTCATGAATGTCATCTCGAAGAAGCCGATGACGACCGGCAGCAGGGTAAAATAGCGCTGACCATTGTTCTCGATATCGAACACTAATCCCCGTTTCGCCATGTCAGTCAGCCTGGTATTCAACTCGTCCTTGGGGATATTAAGGTTCTTTGAAAGGGTGTCGAGCGAAGCGAAATTATGGGGGAGCTTGACCGCCAGTTCCGCGTCCCCGGGGGAGAAGAGGATTCCCATGATCTTCATCAGCGTCGGTGAATCAGGCGCACCCTGGACCTTCTGGTCGAGACGTTTCTGGAGATGACGATACGCGCCATCGGAGCCGGTGATATGTCCCATGATCTCCTCCTTGAAAAGCCGGGCGAATTGTTCAAGCGACGGAACATCGTACGAACAGGTCAACAGAGCGCCATGTGCCTCTGTTAATCAATACCACCCGGTCTCTTTCCTGTCAAAGTGTATTTCTGAATGTAGATAGTCTACAGTTACTGGTTGCCATTCAGATCACCACCCATTTCCCCACTCCTCCAGAGACCGTGTGAGCCCCTGCACGACCTTGGCCATTCGCACATAGTCCAGGGTCTCAGGCAGATCGGTCGGCGCGTGGTAATGGGGGTTGCGGTAAAAGGCGGTGTCCGTGACGCTAGACCCTCCAGGTTCGGGTTGAAGCTTAGGTGCACTCGCCTCGTCCCTGACGCAAGTCGCATGCCGCAGCCGCCCGGAACGCGGAACGGACGAATCGAGCAAACAAACGGAACTAGCCACGGCGAAAGAGAGGTGGCCGAAGAGGGAAGTAAGGGCCGAACCCAGAACTGACTCGGTAGAAAGAGCTGTCTTCCGCGGCTATACCTGGCGGTGAATGATCAAACGGAGGCGTAGCGGAATAGCGGTCCTACGTCGCGCTCACCCAGCGCCGACCGACTGTCGAGGGAGGCGTCGGCTCGA